>CAYLJK010000062.1:0-2539 GCA_964383975.1 uncultured Gemmatimonadales bacterium
AGCTCGTTGTGGTTGATTTTCACGATGAACGGGCTGCGGTGGGCGTACTTCCGCGCCACGATGCCCAGGACGCCGAAGGTCGACGCGACCGCGTTGCAGCCGCCCTCGATGGCGAGCTGCACGATCGGCTCCGCGTCGAAGTAGTCCGGGTTCTTCGCGAAGCTCGCCCCCGCGGAGTGCTCGATCCCCTGGTCCACCGGCAGGATCGAGAGGTAGCCGGTGCCGGCCAGGCGGCCTGCGCCGTACATCCGCTGGAGATTGCCCAGCACGCGGTTGTTCCGGTCGCTGGAGGCGAAGATCCGGTCTACCCAGTCCGGTCCGGGGACGTGGAGGCGCGCCTTCGGGATCTTCGGCGTGTCGAACTTCAGGAGATAGTCGGCCTTCTCGCCGAGCGCGGTCACGATGGGATCGATGCTGGCCATGCTTGCCTCGGGAACGCTGGGGTCGCAGCGGCGGCCATGATGCGGCCGCGCACCGGAAAAGGTGGCCGGCGCCCGGGGCCGGAGCAAGGCCCGCGCCGCCGGGTGTCAGCCTCGCAGTACGCGCTCGACGGAGGTCTCGAGCGCCGCCAACCCGGCGGCAAGCTCGCCGTCGAGATGCACGTGCAGCACGCGGCGGCCGCGTTCCGACAGGACCGCGAGGTCGCCCCGCGCCTGCGCCGCCTCGACCGCGGCGAAGCCGTATGGACGCCCCGGGACCGGGACATCGCGCGCCGCCTCGGCCGTGACGAGCAGGAACACGCCCGTCGGCGGACCGCCCTTGTGCAGCTGTCCGGTGGAATGGAGGTACCGCGGCCCGAACCCGAGCGCCGCCGCGACGCGACGCTCGTCCCGCACGCGGTGCCGGATGCGCTCCAGCGGCTCCGCCACGGCGGGGGTCGGCGGCAGGTAGGCCAGGACGGTGAAGTAGTCCCCGGGCCCGGCTCCCTGGAGCAGGGTGCGCAGCTGCGCATCGAAGGCGGGTCCCAGGCGGGGCGTGCCCTGGAGCCCGGCCGCGGCACCGCGCTCGTGCGCCTCCATCAGCCTCCGCGTCTCGAGCTTCGCGGCCTCGACGTCCGGCTGATCGAATGGATGCACGCCGAGCAGCGCGCCGGCGACCGCAGTCGCGATCTCCCAGAGGAAGAACTGTGCACCCAGGTCGTAGCGGTCGCGAAGCGCGAGGTGGACCACCGGCTGTCCGGCCGCCTCGAGCGCGCTGACCGCCGCGTCCTGCGACGCCGGCGTTTCCCCGCCCAGCCGCAGGTGCACGAAGAGCCGGTCGTCGCCGTAGACGGCGGCAGGACCCGGACGCTCGCCAGCCACCGGCACGATCCCCTTCCCCTGCTTGCCCGTGCTCTCGGCCACCAGCTGTTCGAGCCACAGGCCGAGTCCCGCGACGCGCGGCGAGGCCAGGATCGTGAGCTTGTCGCGCCCCGTGCGGGCCGCCGCGGCCATCAGCACACCGGCCAGAATCCCGGGGCTGGCCTCGGCCGGCACGCCGGGCATGCACAGCTCGCGCATGGCGGCCGCGCGCGCGAGCAGCAGTTCGACGTCCAGGCCGGCGAGGGCCGCCGGCACCAGGCCGAACGGCGACAGCGCGGAGTATCGCCCGCCGATGCTCGCGATCCCGTGCACGACGGCGCGGAAGCCGTCCCGAACGGCTTCCTGCTCGAGCCGGGACCCTGGATCGGTGATGGCAAGGCAGTGTCGGCACGCCCGGTCGCCGACGCCCGCACGCAGCCATGCGAGCGCGGCATCGCGCAGGATGGCCGGCTCGAGGGTCGTCCCCGACTTGCTCGCGACGACGACGAGTGTGCGGCGCGGGTCCAGCGCCTCGAACGTCGCCGTCACATGCCCGGGGTCAGTGGAGTCGAGCACCCTTAGCCGCGGCCAGCCGACCTGCGGGCCGAACGCGTCCGCCAGCACGAGCGGACAGAGCGACGATCCGCCCATGCCGAGCAACAGGATGTCGCGGAAGCCGTCGCGGGAGGCGAAATAGCGCAGGTCCGTGACGTGGTGGAGCGCGGCCTGCTGGTGGGGCACGGCATCCAGCCAGCCCAGCCAGCGGGCCTCGTCGCCACCGGTCCAGAGCCGCGCGTCGCGGCGCCACAGTCGCGCGGTGCCGTCTTGCGCGGCCCACTCGGCGAGCGCCGCGCTGACGGCGGAGGCGAGCGGTGGGGGCACGTGGAGGCGGTTCGTCATCGGAGGAGCTTCCTCGGAGGACACCATGGGCCCATCCCCCGTCAGCCGCGCAGGGCTGCACGCAGGGCACGGATCGAGGCCGTCGGGAGCTCGTCCTCGACGAGCGCGAGCGTGGCGCGCCCCAGCCCGCGGTAGAGCGGACGCAGATCGGCGGGCAGCACGGCAAGGTGGCGCCGGACCGTGGCCGCGTCGCCGCGGGCGATGGGGCCGGTGAGGGCCCGCCGCGGGCCGAGCACCGCCACGTTCGTGAGCGAGGCGCCGCTGAGCGGGGCCAGCGCCGGGATCGCCTCTTCCGCTGCGACGCCGGCGGCGGTCAACAGGCGGGCCGCTGCGGCGAGCAAGGTCACGAGGTAGTTCGC
>CAYLJK010000062.1:2549-9610 GCA_964383975.1 uncultured Gemmatimonadales bacterium
GGCGAACACCGCTCCGGCATGATAGAGCGCCTTGTGCTCCGGGTCCACCGCGACCACCGCACCACCCATCGCGCGGACCAGATGGCGCGCCGCCCGGGCCGCGGCCCGGTCCCCTTCCACCGCCCAGGCGGCCGCCTCCAGGTGTTGCGCGGCGAGGCGCGCGTCCGCCGGGAGCGTCATGAGCGGATGCATGCCGCCGACGCGGACCCCGCGCCGCGCCACCGGCTCCAGCACGGCGGCGGTGAGGGCGCCGGAGAGGTGCAGGACCACCTGGCCGCGGCGCAATCCCGCGAGCGCCGCGAGGTCCCGCACGAGGCGCGGCAGCGCGTCGTCGCGCACCGCGAGCAGGACGACGTCCGGCTCCGCGAGCCACGGGATGCGCCGGCCCGTCGTCAGCCGGACGCCGCGCGGCACCGGCTTGCGGTGCCGTCCGTGCACGCCGATCACCCGCACCCCGGCGCGCCGGAGGGCGAGCGCGAGCCCGAGACCGGCGCGACCGGGACCGATGATACCCACCGACGGCCGGCGCGTCACAGGTTCCCCACGACGAGGTCCACCCCGAGCAGCAGGAGCAGCACGCCGAACACACGGCGCAGCATGAGGACCGGGAGTCGCCGGTTCAGTCGCACGCCGATCGGCGCAGCCAGCACGGCGCCCACGGCGATCGGGAGCCCGTGCACGAAGTCCACGTGGCCCACGACGCCGCGGAACGGCGCGGCCCCGGCCGGCGTAAACAGGTAGCTGGCGCTCCCGGCGAGCCCGGTGAGGGTGATGACGGCGAGGGAGGTCGGCGCGAGGACCTGGAGCGGTAGCTTGAGAACGTAGTGCATCCCGATCGTCGCGGGGATCCCGCCGCCCACGCCGAGCGCGGCCGAGAGGGCGCCGACCGGGAGCCCGAGCAGCGCCGCCCCGATGGTGTGCGCGCGCCCCTCCGGCGGTGGACCGCCACGTCTCGCGCGGCCCAGGAGCAGGTCGCCGGCGACGAGCAGGAGGAATAACCCGAAGCCGACGCGCAGGCCCTGGGCAGGCACCCGCCACGCGACCTGTGCCGTCACGACGGCGGTCAGGGCGGCGACCACGGCGAGCGGCATCGCGGAGCGCCACCGCACGAGGCCCGATCCGCGGTAGCCGAGGAGGCCACGCACCGCCGTCGGCACGATCACGGCGAGGCTGGTCGCGTGGGCCAGCACCGTCGCCTCGGTCGCCGGCAGTCGCAGGCGGTCGTACAGCACGTAGAGGAAGGGCACCATCAGCACCCCGCCTCCGATGCCGGTCAGCCCGGAGACCAGGCCGACGAGGAGGCCGACCGCGAGCGCGGCGGCCGCGATGAGCACTACGGCCGCGGCGCGGCCGGAGCCATCGCCTGGCCGGCGAGCTGGAACAGCTCCGCCGGCGTGCGGGCGCGGGCGGCCAGGCGGAGCGCCGTGGCCAGCACGGGATCGTCCTGCGCCTGCCGGCGCACCTCGCCCGCGCGTCCGAAGACGAACCGCGCCGTCTGGGACGCGAGCTGCCGCTCGATGAACGGCCAGGCACCGTCGGTCACCGAGTGGTCGAGCGTCACCCCGCGCTGGCGGAGCAGCTCGAGCAGTTGCTGCCGCATCGCCGGCGTCACGGTGAAGAGGGGGCTCTGCACCGCGCGGCGCGCCCGGGCGTCGAGCGCGAAGGCGGCGACCGCATCCGTGTACTTCACCACGTGCCGGCCGAGAGCCTGCTGCAACAGGAGCCGGGCCGCCGTCTCGGCGCTGTCGGGTCGGACGACGACGTCGGGCGCGATGCCGCCGCCGCCCCGCACCGGCCGGCCGCGCTGGGTGCGGAAGCTGTCCACCGGGGCGCGGGCGCTGTCCGCCCCAGCCGGCCGCTCCTCGTCGGGGTCCCGCTCCTCGCCGTCGCGGAACGGGCGCTGGATGCTGCGGCCGCTCGGCGTGTACCACTTCGACGTGGTGATCTTCAGCGACGCGTCGGCGTTCAGGCGGATGAGCGACTGCACCAGCCCCTTCCCGAACGACGTCGTCCCCACGATCACGGCGCGGTCGTGGTCCTGGAGCGCGCCGGCGACGATCTCCGAGGCGGAGGCGCTGGCACCGTTGATGAGCACGACCACCGGGAGGTCGGCGAAGCGCTGCGGCGCCTGATCCGTGTACCGGCGTGTCGTGTTCGGCGCGCGTCCCCTCGTCGCGACGATCTCCTGCCCGGGATCGAGGAAGAGATCCGCGACCTGCACCCCCTCGTCCAGCAGCCCGCCGGGGTTCCAACGCAGGTCGAGGATGAGCGCGCGCAGGCCGGCACGGCGGAGGCTGTCGATCGCCTCGGTCAGCTCGCGGCCGGTGGACTGGCTGAACGAGAACAACTCGACGTAGCCGACGCCGCCCTCCAGCATCATCGCCAAGCGCACCGAGCGGGCGTGGATCTGCGCCCGCGTGAGGGTGTAGCGCAGCGGGTCGGCCAGGCCCGGACGCTCGACCCGCAGCCGGACCTGCGTCCCCTCCGGGCCGCGGAGGTGCCGGACGGCCTGGTCCTGCGACCAGCGTGACGTGGACGAGTCGTCCACCTGCACGATCCGGTCGCCCGTCATGATGCCGGCGCGCTCGCCGGGACCGTCCGGGAGCGGCGCGACGACCACGATCGCGCCGTCGCGCACCTCAATCTGAAGGCCGACGCCGCCGTAGTTCCCGGTCGTCTGCTCCGCCAGGGAGCGCAGTTCGCGGCCGTCGAGGAACGCGGTGTACGGGTCCCGCAGCTCCCGCAGCATGCCGTCAATCGCCATGCGGTAGAGCTGCCGCTCGTCAAGCGAGTCCACGTAGAAGTCCGCGACGTGTGAGAGCACGTCGTCGAACAGCCGGGCCTGGGCGTACACCGAATCGGAGGACCGCCCCTGCTGCTGGACGAGCCAGCCGCCGGTCAGGAACGAGACCGCGGCGACGAGTGCCGTGACGGTGATGCGCTTGCGGGTCATGCCGGTCCTCCCTGGGGTCGCTGCCTGCTACCCCCGGTGCCTGCCGAAGTGCCCGTGGTATGCGAGAAGAATGCGGCCGGTCCGTCGCGGACGGTAGGGCCACCCGGCGCGCGAGCCGCGATGGTCACGGTGCCGCCGTCCCGAACGCCGGGAACCGCGCACCGAGCGCCCGCCAGACCGCCGCGTGCACACCGTCCGGCGGACCGCCGGCGTCCACGTGCACCACGTCCGGGCCCTCCGCCAGCCGGAACGCCTCGGCGACGCGGTCGTGGAAGGCCGGGTCGCTCCGCTCCATGCGGTCGGGCGGCTTCCCCTGGGCCGCGTGCCGGCGCCGGCCGGCATGCGCCGGCAGGTCCAGCACGACGTACAGGTGCGGCAGGGTACCGCGCGTCGCGAGCGCGATGGCGGCGCCCACCGCGTCTCCGGGAAGGCCCCGCCCCGCCACCTGGTAGGCCCGCGTGGACAGCTCGAACCGGTCCGCGATCACCGTCCGGCCCGCCTCGAGAGCGGGCCGGATCACCCGCCGGACCAGGTCCGCCCGCGCCGCCTGGAGAAGAAACACCTCCACCTCCGGCGCGAGGTCCTCCGGACCGTGCAGCAGCAGGCGTCGTGCCTCTTCGGCGAGCGGCGTGCCGCCCGGTTCCCGCACCACCACCGGCTCGTGCCCCGCGGCGCGCAGCCGCTCGGCCAGGAGGCGGACCTGCGTCGTCTTGCCCGCCCCTTCCACGCCCTCGAACGCAACGAAGAGACCGGCCATCAGCTCAGCGTGATGATCCGGCTGGCGGCGCCCTTCTGGATCCCCTCGAGGATCCAGTCGTTCACCTTCATCATGAGCTTGTCGAAGTTGGCCTGGGCGGCGACGATGCCCTGGTACGCGGGGTGTGCCTGTACCGTCGAGAGCAGGCCGTCCACCTGGCCCTGCAGCTCCGGCGGCGGCTCCTGGCCGTGGTCCAGCTGCTCGGCGGCCTGAAGCTGGAGCCGCCGCAGCGATTCCAGGGCGGTGCGCAGCTCCGGGTCCGCCATCAGTCGCTCGTTGGCCCGCTTGAGCGCCCGGTACTCCTCACTCTGCCCCACCAGCCGGCCCAGGTCCTGCGCACGTTCCGCGATCATGCCGCTCCCCGACGGCGCCCGAGCACGTAACGCGGACGCCCGAAAAGGTCCTCGCGCACGACGACATCATCGAAGCCGGCCTCGCGCGCCAGCGCGGCCGTGTCATCGGCGCGTCGCGCGTCCGCCTCCAGCGCCAGCAGCCCGCCCGGCGCCAGTGCCGCCGCCGCAGCCGCGGCCAGCCGTCGCGTCGGGCCCAGGCCATCGGCCCCGCCGTCGAGCGCCAGCCGCGGCTCGTGGTCCCGCACCTCGGGACCCAGACCCTCCCACTCCGCCGTCGCGACGTACGGCGGGTTGCTCACCACCGCGTCCACAACGTCGTCGAGCAGCGGCGCGAGCAGCTCCCCGCGCCGGAAGCTGATCCGTTCCTTCGCGCCGAGACGCGTCGCATTCTCGATGGCCAGGCTCAGCGCGTCCGCCGAGACGTCCGTCGCGATCATCCCCGCCACGGGCGCCTCCAGCGCCAGGCTGATCGCGATGCACCCCGACCCAGTGCCGATGTCGGCGATGACGGGCAACCGTGCCTCCATGCCTTCGTGCCTCCGTGCCCACTCCAGGACCAGCTCCACCAGTCCTTCCGTCTCCGGCCGGGGGATCAGGACGCGGCGGTCCACCGCGAGCCAGTGCCCCCGGAAGTTCGCGCGGCCCGCCGCGTACGCCTGCGGCCACCCGGCCGCCCGGCGCTCCACGGCCACGCGGAGCCGCTCCTGCACCGCCGCCGCGGCCACCCGGTCCCGATCCATCCAGGCGGCGCTGAGACCCCCGCACACGACCGCCGCATAGAGTTCCTCCGCCTCCCGCCGCGGCTCACCGACCCCCGCCGCACGGAGCCGCTCCTCCGCCTCGCCCATGAGCCCGGCGACGGTCACCCGCTCACCCATCACCTCTCACTCGACATTCCTCACGCCTCCCGCCGCTCGTGCCTCCGTTGCAGTCGCAACGCCGCCACGAACTCGTCGAGGTCGCCGTCCAGCACCGCCTGGAGGTTGTGCACCGACAGGCCGAGGCGGTGGTCGGTGACGCGGCTCTGGGGGAAGTTGTAGGTGCGGATCTTCGCCGAGCGGTCACCGGTGCCAACCATCGTGCGCCGCTCCTTCGCGCGCGCCGCCTCCTGCTCGGCGATCATCCGGTCCAGCAGCCGCGAGCGGAGCACCTCCATCGCTTTGACCTTGTTCTGCAACTGGCTCTTCTGGTCCTGGCACTGCACGACGAGCCCGGTGGGCAGGTGCGTGATCCGCACCGCCGAGTCGGTGGTGTTCACGCTCTGGCCGCCGGGGCCGCCGGAGCGGAACACGTCGACGCGCAGGTCCTGGGGCTCGATGCGGACGTCAACCTCCTCCGCCTCGGGGAGGACGGCCACGGTCGCGGCGGACGTGTGGATGCGCCCCTGGGATTCGGTGACCGGGACGCGCTGCACACGGTGCACGCCGGCCTCGCTGCGCAGGTCGCCGTAGGCGTTGGGGCCCCGCACGGCGATGATGGCCTCCTTCACGCCGTCCAGCGCCCCGTGCGCGACGGCGATCACCTCCACCCTGAGGCCGCGCCGCTCGGCGAAGCGGGTGTACATGCGCAGCAGGTCCGCCGCGAAGAGACCCGCTTCATCCCCGCCCGTGCCGGCGCGGACCTCGACGATGGCGTCGCGGTCGTCGAGGGGGTCATGCGGCGTGAGCAGTTCGTCCAGCTCCGCTTCGAGCGGAGCGACCTGGGCCTCGAGCTCGGCGATCTCCTCGCGGGCCATCGCGGCCAGCTCGGCGTCGCCGGCGGCGGCCAGGTCCCGCGCGGCGGCCAGGTCCTCGACGATCCGGAGGTAGCGACGCCCCGCCCGCACGACCGGCTGGAGGCGCGCATGCTCCCGGCCCAGGGCCTGAAGCCGGGACGGATCGCGCGCCGTGGAGGGGTCGGCCAGGCCGGCGTCCACCTCCGCGGCGCGCGCGAGCGCGGCCGTCAGGCGGCCGCGCAAGTCAGGTGCCGGCGGGGCTCCGGTACTTGGCACGGAACCGCTCGACGCGGCCCGCGGTGTCCACCAGCTTCTGCTTCCCCGTGAAGAACGGGTGGCACCTGGAGCAGATCTCGAGGTGGATCGCCTTCGCGGTCGACCGCGTGGTGAAGCTGTTGCCGCACGCGCAGACCACGTTGATCACGTGGTAGTCGGGATGGATGCCGGACTTCACAGTCGCGTTTCCTTCGCAGCTGGGGGTTCCGAGTGAGACTGTAAGTATAATGAGGACAGGCACTTTCGGACAAGCGGCGCGGCTGGCGGCGATTTGACAGCCGATCCGGCTGACGGTAAGATTGCCCGGCTCCATGTCCGCCGCCGACGTGCTCCGCCGCGTTCCGCTGTTCAGCGACCTCAGTGAGGCCGAGCTCGAGCGCTTCGCGGAGGTCACCCGCGAGCGGGAGTACCCCAAGAACTCCGTCATCCTGTTCGAGGACGATCCCGGCGATGCCCTGTACATCGTGTCGGTCGGGCAGGTGAAGGTCGTGCTGATCGGGGAGGACGGTCGCGAGGTGATCCTCTCGGTGCTCGGAGACGGGGACTTCTTCGGGGAGATGAGCCTCATTGACGACGAGCCGCGCAGCGCCCACGTGATCGCCATGCGGGACTCCCAGTTGCTGGTGCTGCGACGGGACGACTTCCAGGCCCAGCTGCACGCGCATCCCCAGGTGGCGCTGAAGCTGCTCCGGGTGCTCGTCCAGCGCCTGCGCCGCGCCGACGAGAAGATCGGGAGCCTCGTCCTGCTGGACGTGAACGGGCGGGTCGCCCGGCTGCTGCTCGACCTCGCGGACGAGGCGGGCGGGCCGCGGATCACCCGGAAGCTCACCCACCACACCATCGCCCAGATGATCGGCTCCTCGCGCGAGACCGTCTCGCGCGCGATGCGCGAACTCACCGACCGGGGCTACATCGAGGTGAGCCGGCGCGACATCACCTTGACGCAGCCGGAGGCGCTGCGGCAACTGGCCGGCGTGAAGGGCGCGTGAGGCGGGTCACGGCGTGCGG
>CAYLJK010000063.1:0-9573 GCA_964383975.1 uncultured Gemmatimonadales bacterium
TCGACCCCCTGCTCCCGCAGGTCGCGCGCGGTGAGGAAGTTCCCGTAACGCTTCGACATCTTCGTGCCGCGAATCATGAGGAACTCCCCGTGCACCCAGCAGCGCGCGAACGGCTTCCCCGTCGCCGCCTCGCTCTGCGCGATCTCGTTCTCATGGTGCGGGAAGATGAGGTCCACCCCGCCCGCGTGGATGTCGAGCGTGTCGCCCAGGTAGTGCTGGCTCATCGCCGAGCACTCGAGGTGCCAGCCGGGCCGCCCGCGCCCGAACGGCGCGTCCCACGCCGCGCCCGCCGCCTCGTCCTCCGGCTTCACGGCCTTCCACAGGACGAAGTCGCGCGCGTCCTCCTTGGCGTACTCGTCGGACGAGACGCGCGCTCCCACCTTGATCTCGCGGTGCTCGATGCGGCTGAGCCGCCCGTAGGTCGGGAACTTCTCAATGGCGAAGTACACCGACCCGTCCTCGCCCCGGTACGCCACACCCTTCGCCAGCAGTCGCTCGACCAGCGCGATCTGCTGGGGGACGAACGCCGTCGCCGCCGGATAGTACGTCGCCGGGAGGAGCCGCAGGTAGTCGCGGTCCTGGAAGAAGGCCTCGGTGAACGGCGCTGTGTGCCGCGCCAGCGGCACCCCTGCCGCGTGCGCCGCGTTGATCGTGCGATCGTCCACGTCGGTCAGGTTCATCACGTGGACCACGTCGTAGCCCAGGAACTCGAGGTAGCGCCGCAGCACGTCCTCGAAGACGAACGTCCGGAAGTTCCCGATGTGGGCGTAGTTCCAGACCGTGGGGCCGCAGGTGTAGAGCGTGACCTGCGGCGGCGCGAGCGGGGTGAAGGGCTCGAGACGGCGGGTCAGCGTGTTGAAGAGGCGCAGCGGCATGGAGGGAAGATACAAGGGAGCGGGGAGCAGGGGCGGGCGCCGCGCGGGACCTCGGGCCTTGCCTTCGCCGAGAGCGTCCTTCAGGGCCTCCGGGGCACCGCAGCGACCCGGAGATCCAGATCCCCGGTGGCGCGAGCGACGCCGTCCGCGCCCGTCGCATACCCGCCGACGACGAGGAACTCAGCTCCCTCGGCGTGAACTACGAGCGGAATGTCGCGGCAGCCGGGGTTCAACGCTAGCACCGGCGAGAGCTCGGGGCGCGCGTTTCCTGCCTCGGTCCCCGTGCCTCGTGCCCTCCTCTTCTGGACGCCGCCTCGTCGCGTCCCCATCTTCGAGACGCCAGGCGATGACCGATCTTCCCGCCCACATCGCGGCAGCACTGCCGAGGCGCTACACCGTCGAGCGTGTTCTCGCGCGGGGCGGGATGGCGACCGTGTACCTCGCCCGTGAGCACCAGCCCGAGCGCGTCGTGGCGCTCAAGGTGCTCGACCCGGTGGCGACGGCGCACGTCGCCCGGGAGCGCTTTCTGCATGAGATCGACGTCGTCTCCAAGCTCACGCACCCCACCATCGTCCCCGTCTTCGCCGCCGGCCAGGCGGCGGACACCCTGTACTACGTGATGCCCTACGTCGAGGGCGAGTCGCTGCGCGCGCGCCTCGAGCGCGAGGCGTGCCTTACGGTCGCCGATGCGCTCGCGATCGTGCGTGACGTGGCGGACGCCCTGGAGTACGCGCACCGGCGCGGCATCATCCACCGCGATATCAAGCCGGAGAACATCCTGCTGCACGAGGGTCGGGCGTTCGTGACCGACTTCGGCGTCGCGCGCGCCCTCGACGTGGCCACGGGCCCGATGACGGCGGAGGGGATCGCCGTCGGCACGCCGGCCTACATGAGTCCCGAGCAGGTCCGCGGGGAGGTTGACCCGACGCCGCAGAGCGACGTCTACGCGCTTGCCTGCGTGGTGTACGAGATGCTGACCGGGGAGCCGCCGTTCCGCGGGCGCACGGCCCAGGCGATCATGCAGCGCCACCTCGCGGACACGCCGCCGCCGCTGCGGACGCTCCGCGCGGCGGTGCCGGTCACCATCGAGCGCGTGGTGCTCCGGGCGCTCGAGAAGGCGCCGGCCGACCGGCCGCCCTCGGCGGCGGCGTTCGCGCGGGACCTGGAGCAATCCGCCGAGCATCCGGCGCTCCCCGGCCCGGCGCCGCGCAGCCGTCCGCGCGTGCTCGCGTGGTGGGCGGCGGCGGCGGCAGGGATCGTGGCGGCCGCGGTCGGCGCCGAGTGGTGGGATCGCCGGCAGCAGGCGGCGGCACGGTCGGCGCAGGCCGCCGACGACCAGGAAATCCGCGGCCACGGCGACGCCTTCCACCGCGAGGGCCAGGTCTGGCTCGGCCTACGGACGGCGGACGGGCTCCAGCGCGCCATCGCCGCCTTCGACTCGGCGATCGCGCGCGATTCCGGCTTCGCGGCGGCGTACGCGGACCTCTCGAAGGCGTACTCGCTGGCGATGGTCTACCGCTACCGGCTGGGCGTCCCGACCTACGAGGCGGCGGCCCGCGCGCTGGCCCTCGCGAACCGCGCCATCGAGCTGGACCGCTCCCTCCCCGCCGCGTACGAAGCCCGCGCCTACGTCGCGAGCCGCACCGGCGGACCGCTCGACCTGATCCGCGGCGACTTCCGCGAGGCGGCGCGGCTCAATCCCGGCAGCGCCGAGGCGCTCAGCTGGAGCGCGCTGGTGGCCGGCCAGGAGGGACGGACGGAGGAGGCGCTGGCGCGGGCGCGGCAGGCCATCGCGCTCCAGCCGCGCTCGCCGCCGCGGCACATCGCCCTCGCGATGGAGGCGCTGCGGGCGGGACGCAACGACCTCGCGGTCGAGGAGGCGCGCCACGCGCAGCGGCTCGACCCGCGCCTCCTGCTGGCGCGCGGCTTCGAGCTGCGGGGCCTCCTCGCGGCCGGCCGCGCCGCCGAATGCCTGGCCGTGCCGTCCGGCCCCCACGCCGGTCTCCACGCGGCGTGCCTCTGGGAGGCCGGCCGCCGCGCGGAGGCCCGCTCGCTCGTGGACTCCCTGGCGCGGGGGATGGACCGCGGGACGCTGCGCGACACGACATTCACCGACGCGCTGCGCGCCGAGGACCTCGCCACGTACTTCGCCTGGACCGGGGACGCGGCCACGGCCCTGCACTGGCTGCGCCGCGCCTTCGACGCGTCCCCGCTCGGCGTCGAGCCGCGGGTCCTCAACTCGCCGCTGTTCGACCGCGTCCGCCGCGACCCCGCCTTCGCCGCGGGCGCGCAACGCGCCGTGCGCGAGGCGTGGGAGCGCGTGTGGCGCGCCAGCCGGGCATCCTGAGGCGCCGGACCCGGCGCGCGTCCCCGGCCCGGCGCGCCACGGGATCGCTGGCCGCTACGACCGCCGTGGCGGCGTGATGTACGCCGCCGGAATCTCCCCCGTCAGCGCTCGCAGCCAGATCGTGATCCGCTCCACCTCCGCCGCCGTCAGGTCGCGCCCGAGCTGGTGGCTCCCCATCAGGGCGACCGCCGAGTCGAGACGCGCGGCGTGTCCGTCGTGGAAGTACGGTCCCGTCCGCTCGATGTTCCGCAGCGACGGGACCTTGAAGACGAACCGGTCGGCCTCCAGCCGCGTCACCTGGGCGCGGCCGACGTCCGCCGTGTCGGGCCACGGCGCCACCAGCCCCACGCGCTGGAACATCGCGCCGCCCACGTAGGGCCCTGCGTGGCAGCCGGCGCACCCGACCTCCGCGAAGGTGTTGAACCCGGCCTTCTCGGCGGATGTCAGCACCGTGTCCTCACCGCGGAGGAAGCGGTCCCAGCGCGACGGCGTGACGAGGCGGCGCTCGAAGGCGCCGATGGCGCGGCCCAGGTTGTCGTACGTCACCGGGTCGCGCTCGCCGGGGAACGCCTCGCGGAACAGCTCGCGGTACATCGGGTCCGCCCGCAGGACGCGCACGACCGCGGCGGCGCTCGGCATGGCCATCTCGACGGGGTTGAGGATCGGCCCCTTCGCCTGTGCCTCGACGTCGGGCTCCCGGCCGTCCCAGAACTGGGCGAGATGCCCCGCGGCGTTGTACACCGTGGGCGAGTTGCGCCCCCCGAGCGCGCCGGCCACGCCCACCGAGACGCGGCCGGTGTCCGCTCCGAACGCGTCCAGACGGTGGCAGCTGTTGCACGAGAGGGTGCGGTCCTTCGAGAGCCGGGTCTCGAAGTACAGGTGCCGGCCAAGCGCCACCTTCGCCTCGGTGACCGGGTTCGCGGGCGACGCCATCTCGTCGGGGAGCGCGGCGAAGAGCGCAAGCTGCGTGCTGTCCACGCGGACGGCCGCCTCGCGCCCGCCGCCGCAGCCGGCCGCCAGGGCCAGCGCGCCGAGCAGCAGCGCCGCGGTGCTCTGGACCATCACGGACCTCCTTCCGACTGAAGAACGAACGCGGGCCCGGTGCGTGCCGAGCCCGCGTCCCCTGGGTGCCGTTCGTCGGGGCCGCCCGCGCGGCCGCCGCGGACCCACCGGACGCCGTCGGGCGGTGCCATGGTCTCAACATAGCACGGGGCCGCACCGGCGCCATGCTCGCGCGAACGGTCGTTCGAGGTCAGGGCGCCGCGGCCTGCGTGACGAGCCAGTCCAGCGCCTCCCGCTCCGACGCGAACGGCTCCAGTTCGCGCCGCGCGAGGCCGGCGACCAGCTGGCGAACCTCGTTGAGGTGCCCCTCCGCCCCCACGACCGCCGCCGCCTTCACGTACGGTCCGTTGCCGGCGACGAACGCACCAAGGGCCTGGATGACATCGGCGTCCACGAAAACGTCTGTGCAGCGCGTGAGCGTGAGGAGCCCGCCCTCCGGCCAGCGGGCGAGGGCCGCACGCGCCTCGGCGATGCGGCGGAGAATCTCCGGCTTGGTAGCGGCGCCGCTGAAGTCGTACACGACGACGCGCCGGCCGGCGTGTTCGATCTCGAGCACTGTGTCCATCAGCGGGCCTCCAGTCGCACCAGCCGCGCCTCCGCGAGCCAGCGCAGGTGCCGCTCCACCAGCTCGGCGGTGACGGCTGGGGACGGGCCCCAGCGCCGCGTTGCCTCGACGTCCTGCGCCACCGCCATCAGTCCATCAGCGCCGCCGCGCGGCTTGTGGAACCCGGTCATGACTCCCAGGTGCTCGTACGCCGCGTCACGGAGATGCGGCCGGCATGGGCAAGATACTCGGCATGGGTGGCGAACGGCGGCTCCCGCGCGGCGGCGAGAGCGGCCAGGACGGCGACGACGGCCAACGGCGTGAGGCGCGTGCCCTTCCTCCGGACGGACGGCGCCCACCCGGCGGGCGGCCGGGCGGGCACGCGTGGTGACGGCTCGTGAGGGGATAGGCGGGCCCCGCGAGGGGCCCGCAAGGGATCAGTCAAGCGGCGGGAGGCGAGGCCGGTCGCCGGACGGATCGTCCGCTCCGGGCAGCGCCTTTGCCCGGCGCGAGAAGAGCGTCCAGAGCGGGCGGTCCAGCGCGTGCAGCTCCCCGGGTGTAAGACTAGAGACCCCCGTCACTGCCACGCCGGCCACGGCGACCGAGAACGGGCCGAACGTCCACCCGCTCACCGTGAAGACACCCACCAGTGCGGCCGTCATCGCAACCATCTCCAGGTCGGTCTCCTCCGGCTCATCGGCGCCGCGTCGCTCGGCGATCCGCGATCCGAGCCAGGGAGCTGTCACCCCGACGACCGCGCCGACGACCGCCCACAGCAGGTGTCCGTCCATCCGTGGCTCGCCACCCTCCGTCAGTCGGTCGTCCGCATGCAGTCCACCAATTCGACCCACGTGGTGGCCCAGACCTCGGCCGCAGCCACCAGGAACGCGAAGCTCCTGCGGTTCGGCATCAGGCGCGTGCGCACCGCCGCCGCGATGAGCGCGGCCGATGCCGCTGCGTACGCCTCCCAATAGACCTGGCACTTCATGGCCGCATGGGCCATCAGCGGCGGGGGCGACGCGAACCGTCCCAGCGCTGGCAGCAAGAGCGCCAGTTGCGACGGCAGCCCGCGCCCAGCCGACAGGTCGGCGCCCGCGACCGTGAAGGTCTGCTCCAGCAGCGTCTGACCGCCGTCAACAATGGTATACGACTGGTCGGTGAGAATGTACTCGCCGTTGACCTCGGTGTACGAGGCCGTCGTCCGCGCGAAGGCCACACCGTCCATCAGGTGGGTCGCGCCCGCCGGCGGGCCGCCCTGCGCCCCCTGCTCGAAGATGACCTCGTACACGTGACCCGCGGAGTCGGTGTAGCTCATGGGCGACTGCGCCACGTCGTAGCCGCCCTCAACGAGGGTGAGCCCCGTCCGCGGCTCGCGGGCGCGCCCGTCACGCACCCGCTCGTCGAACGGAATGGGCGGGAGGGGCTCGACCTGCACGCCTTCCGCCATGTGGATGCGCCGTTCCTGCAGCACCGTGCCGCGGATCCGGCCGTTCGTGCCGCCGCGGGGGGCCGTCGTCCCCAGGCGCTCTGAGCACCCCGCGCCCGCCAGCGCGAGCGCCGTCACGCCCCAGACCAGGACCGCCTTCCTGATGTCCGTCATTGCCGCACCTCCATGGATGGAACCGGTGGCGGCGGGTACGCCGACCGCGACACCACGCACGAGGCGGCGACGCCGATGCGGCGCTCGCGGCAGAAGGCGAGGACGCTCTCAGGCGTCTCCCGCCGGCCGATCGGCACCAGCAGCGATCCGGTCTCGCAGCGGACGTGCGGGAAGCGCTCCGCCAGGATGGGCGCGGCGAGACGGGCGGGACCCTCGGTGACCAGCACGAGCGTGAGTGAGCGGGACATCCGTCCTCCGTCGGTGGCAGCCGGGCCGGCCCGAAACGACCGCGCCGCCCCAGGCACTCCCCGGGGCGGCGCAACGGTAGTATGGGATCGCGCGCGGCCTGGTACCGCTTTCGACGCAGTCCGGAGCCTCCTACCGCATCCGGCGCTCCGTCCACTCCGCGTGAGCCCGCGCCACGGCGTCCACCAGCGGCGCCGGATCGTACCGGACCGGGTCGGTGACCGGCAGCCCCGTCTCGCGCCCGGCGTGCGCGATGGCCGCGCGCGCGGCCTCCCCGGTCAGGTCCGAGGTGTTGAGGGCGATGCCGATGACCCGCGACGGATGGACGGGACGGGCGGCCTCCTCGTAGATCCGCGCCAGCTCGGTCAGCGGCGGGATGGGCAGCCAGGCCGGGCGGTTGCCGTAGTCGCCGACGAAGCGCCGCGACGGCTGGTGGCAGAGGATCATCGCGTCGGGACAGGAGCCGTGCAGGAGCCCGAGGGTCACGCCGGAGTACCCGGGGTGGATGAGGCTCCCCTGGCCTTCCACCAGCACCACGTCGGCGTCGCGGCCGCCCTCCAGCACCAGCTGCTCCGCCGCCCCCGCGATGAAGTCGGCGACGACCGCGTCCACCGAGATACCCCAGCCCTCGATGAGGATGCCGGTCTGCCCGGTGGGCACGAAGCGCGTGCGCAACCCGCGCGCGACCAGGTGGCGAACCAGCTCCAACTGGGCCGTCATCTTGCCGACCACGCAGTCGCTGCCGACCGTGAGCACCTTCAGCGCGGGCACGTCCCTCGCGCGTGCGGTCGCCACCGGCAGGTGGGCGGGCGGCTTGCGAAGGTCCCGGATCGCGGCGCCGGACGCGCGGGCGCGGGCCGCGAGTTCCGGGTCGTCGCCCAGGTGCACGTGCAGACCGCTCCACACGTCGAGCCTGCGGTCCAGCGCCTCAAGAACCCAGGCGCGCCACGTCTCGGGAAGCTGCCCGCCGGAGGGCGCGATGCCGATGAGCACCGCCGTCGGACCGAGTGCAAGGCCCTCCGCGAGCGTCCGGACCACGGGGATCGCTCCGCCGAAACCCAGCACCTCCTGGACCGTGGACCCGTGGGCGGTCGAGTCGAGCACGCCGACCACGCGATCGGGGAGATAGCGGACCGCGGAGGCGGCGGTCTTCGACGTCTCGTTGCCGAAGCTGCCCTCGGCGAGGATCAGGAACGTGGGCTGGCGCGCCATGGCGCGCATAATGTAGAAAGGGCCCGGCGGGTCCGCGACGCGCCCGCTATGTTGGGAGGAGTCCAGGAGGCCCGCCGATGCCACTCGACGCATCCCTGCTCCACCCCCGCCAGCGGTACGTGCCCGGCATCCTCGGCGGGCTCGGGCCGCTCTCTCACGTACAGTTCGAGCGCGAGCTGCTGGCACGGAGCCACGGGCGGGGCGCACGCCGCGACCAGGATCATCCGGTATGGCTGCTCGCGAGCGGCAGCTCGACGCCGGATCGCACCCAGGCGCTGCTTGCGGGCGGACCGCACCCGGCGGCGCATCTCGTCGGATTCGCGCGCGCCCTGGAGCGCGCGGGCGCCGACGCGCTCTTCGTCGTGTGCAACACCGCGCACGCGTTCCACGCCGAGGTGCAGCGGGCGATTCCGATCCCCTGGGTGCACCTCATGCGCCTCGTCGCCGCGGCAATCCGCGAGGAGCACCCGCGCGGCACCAGGGTCGGCATCCTCGGCACCGACGGCACGCTGGCTTCGCGCCTCTACGACGACGCCCTCGCCGCGGAGGGGCTCATCCCGGTCGCGCCACCGCCGGGCTCCGCGGTGCGGCGGGACGTGATGGCGGCGATCACGGACCCGCGGACCGGCATCAAGGCCACGGGCACGGCGGTCTCCGACGTGGCGCGCGAGCAGCTCGTCCGGGCCGCCGGATGGTGCGTGGGAGAGGGAGTCGCCGTGATCGTCGCCGGCTGCACGGAGATCTCGGTCGCGCTCGCGGACGATCCGCCTCCAGGCGCGACGCTGGTGGACCCGCTACGTGTGACCGCGGACGCCGTCCTCGACCTCGCCTGGGGCCGGCGGGCGCCGGCGTCGTTCCTCACCGCGGCCCCAGCCGATTCTGCGCGCCGCAAAGCGCCGTAGCAAGCAGCCGTTCAGGGCCTGAACCCGCCACGCGCCGGCTGAGCGGGTGCTCCCCCTCCATGCGCCCGGCCCGCAATCGCTCGTGGCGTTCGATGCGGAGGCGTCGCACCCGGTACCCCGATCCCATCCGGGGGCGAGGCTGCGCTGACGCGGTGCTCGCCGACCTGCGCGCCGCACCGTCGCTCACGTCGGGGCCGACGGCACCCTGGGAGCCAGCGCACCGAGCGGCCGCGCCGCGCCAGCCCGGACTCGTCCGAACCCTCTAGCCCGGCTGCGCCTCTGCCGCCGCCGCCGCGTTCCCGGCCACTCCCGCGGCCGGCGCCTCGCCGTACGTCTGGTAGATGAGGACGTGGCGCACCAGGACGACGAAAACCGCCAGCGTCGGCACGGCCACGACCATCCCGAGGAGACCGGCCAGCGCCGCCATGGCCAGCACACTGAGGATCGTGAGCGCCGGTGGGAGCTGGATCCGGTGGTGCATGATGATCGGGTGGACGAAGTTCGCCTCGATCACGTGGACCACGACGCCGACCGCCGCGACGGCGAGGAAGGCGAGCAGGCCGCGGTCCGGGAGCACCAGCAGCGCCGGCAGCAGGGTCGAGGTGATGGAGCCGAAGAACGGCACCATCACGGCCACGCCCGTGAAGATCGCGAACGCCAGCCAGTAGGGGACGTCGAGGAGCCAGAGCCCGATCCCCGTCGCCACCGCCAGCAGAACCATGGCCAGGAGCTGTGCCCCCACCCAGGCCCGCAGGGTCGCCCCGAGATCGGCGGCGATCGCCCGT
>CAYLJK010000064.1:0-9525 GCA_964383975.1 uncultured Gemmatimonadales bacterium
ATCCCGCGCATCGTCGGGGACCGGGATCACTGGGAGACGGCGCGCGGCATCGCCGAGCGGGCGATGGTGCTGGTGAAGGACACGCTGAGCCTCGTGCCGCTCGGCGCCGAGCGGCGGCGGTCGGTGCTGGTCGTGGGGTACCACGGGGAGTCGAACGCCGGGGCCGGCGCCGCGTTCGCCGCCGAGCTGCGGGCGGCTGGAGCGCGGGTGCGGCAGCTGCGGCTCTGGCCGGCGTCGGGGACGCTGAGCTACGACTCGGTTCGCGCGGCGGCGCGCGAGGCGAGCGCCATCATCTTCCTTGTGACGGCACGGCCGACGGAGTCACGGCCCGACGCAGTGAACATGCCCGACTCGCTGGCGTTCCTCGTGCGGTGGATCAGCAGCGCGGGGCTGCCGGTGATCGCCGTATCGCTCGGCAGCCCGTACCTGCTGCGCCAGGTCCCCGAGGTGCCGGCGTATCTGGTGGCGTGGGCGGAAGGAGAGCTGACGGAACGGGCGGCGGCGAGGGCGCTGCTCGGGCTGGCGCCGGTGTCGGGGCGGTTGCCGGTGAGCCTGCCTCCGCGTGCGCGGGTGGGGGATGGGGTGATGAGGGCGGTGGTGAGGTAGAGGTCAGAGGACAGAGGTCAGAGATCAGACAGGCGCGAAGCGCTGCGAATCAAGCGGCGGGGCGGCGGCCCCTGGGACGAGGGATGGGGTCGCCGTACTCCCGGGCCACCTCGAGCCAAGCAGCCATCGCCTCGCGAGCGTGCTGGAGCGCCTGCTCGTAGGTCCGGCCGTGCGTGATGCAGCCCTCGAGCTGGGGGACTTCCGCCAGGAAGAGGCGATCCTCCGGACTCCAAAAGATGCGGACCTCGTAACGTGGCTCAGTCATCCTGTGTTTCCGTGAGGCCATAGTGGCCGAGTATACGGCGCACGTCGCGAATCTGGTAGGCCGGCACCACGGCCCTGTGAGTGGCGAGCACGATCTTTGCCCCGCGAGGATGACGGAAGACCCTGTGACTGCCGTGTTCGGACTCGACGAACCCGAGGCGGTTCAGCACGTTGCGCACCTCATCCAGACGCATTGCCGCGTCAGCGCGTCCATTGAGCAGACGTTCGAGCCTGCGCCGGTGGCGGCCCATGTGGTGCAACGGTGTACGCCGCGCGGTCTGGCGACTAACCGATTCCCCGCCCCGATGAGCGATTCCACGCACCAGGAGCCGAAGTGGTCGCCTCCCTTCTTCTCTCCCTTTCGCTGGCCGTGAGCGACCAGGACACGACTGACCGCTGGGCGCCGCTGGCGCGGGTGATCGAGGCAGCGATAGCCGAGCGGGCATTCCCGGGGGCCGTCGTGGCCGTTGGGAGGCGGGATACGGTGCTCTACCTCCGGGCGTTCGGGCATCTCACGTTTGAAGGAGAGGGGAGAGAGGACGGAGGAGGGAGGAGAGAGGCCACGACGCGGACGGTGTACGACCTGGCGTCCCTCACGAAGGTGCTGGGGCTGACCACTGCGATCATGATGCTGGTGGATGAGGGAAGCATCGAGCTGGATGCGCCCGCCGCTCGCTATGTGCCGGAGTTCGTGGCGGGGCGGGATTCCACGATCACCGTGCGGCGGCTGCTGACGCATTCCTCCGGGTTGCCGGCGTGGAAGCCGATGTTCCGGGAGGCGCGGGACCGGCGCGCGATGTTCCGGATGGCCGAGGCCGAGCCGGTCGAGTATCCGCCGGGGACGCGGATGGTGTACTCGGATCTCGACGCCATCGTGCTGACGGACCTGGTGGAGCGGGTGACGGGCGAGCGGCTGGACCGGTTCCTGCGGCGGCGGCTGTTCGAGCCGCTCGGCATGCGGGACACGCGGTTCCGGCCGCCCGTGAGCTGGCGCTCGCGCATCGCGCCCACCGAGGTGGACACGACCTGGCGGCATCGGCTCGTGCACGGCGAGGTGCATGATGAGAACGCGGCGGCGATGGACGGGGTGAGCGGGCATGCGGGGATGTTCGGGACGGCGGAGGATCTGGCGACGTTCGCGCGGTGGATCCTCCGTAGTCAGCGGTCAGAGGTCGGAGGTCTGCGGGCGGGGACGCCAGCGGTCAGGGCCGAGACCGTTGCGGAGTTCACGAGACGGCAAGACGCCGCGCTGTCCAGTCGGGCGCTGGGGTGGGATACGCCGGATGGCCAGAACTCGGCTGGCACTCGGCTCTCGCCGCGCGCGTTCGGGCACACGGGGTTCACGGGGACGAGCATCTGGATAGACCCGGAGCAGGATCTGTTCATCATCCTGCTCACGAACCGGGTCCACCCCACGCGGGAGAACCCGAAGATCTTCGCGGTCCGGCGGGCGGTGGCGGATGCGGCGGTGGAGGGGGCGCGTTCAACACCGACCCGCTAGCGACCCACTCCACTCCATGCAGGCTGCTCCCTTGCCCGGCTCCGGGTCCTCTAGCGCGTACCCCTTCCCCGCTGCACTTTCGGGCCCCATCCGGCAGGACGTGACCGATCACTCCGGGAGGGTCCCATGGCTCAGATGAACACCGGCCGCATCGTCGGCGGCGGGCTTGTCGCCGGCCTCGTCATGTTCGTCATCGACTTCCTGACCAACGGCCTCTGGCTCGCCAAGCGCTGGGAGCGCCAGTCGGAGATGCTCAACCCGGGCCTCATGGAGAAGGCCGGCTCGCTGTCCATGATCGGCTGGACGGCCTACGACTTCCTCATGGGCATCGCCACCGTCTGGCTCTACGCCGCCATCCGCCCGCGCCTGGGCCCCGGCCCCCGCACCGCGCTCGTCGCTGGGTTCGCCGCCTGGCTCATCTCCCACCTCGCGTTCGCCTCGTACTGGTTCAATGCCCTGTACACCTGGCGCCTCGTCGCGGCCAGCAGCGCCGGCGGCCTCGTCGCGGCGCTTGCGGGCGCCTATGTGGGCGGCATGCTGTACAAGGAGGCCGACGCGTAGGAGCCGGACGCCGGCGACGCCGGCCCGCGTGCCCGTCACGGTGGGGGCGGCACGGTAGCCGCCCCCTCACGCGTTTTCTCGGCCCACCTCTGCACATCCGACGCCACCCGAAAGCCGAGGCGGGACGCCATGTTCTGCCATGTTCCGCTCTTGCGAACCTCGGCGCCGAGGCACTACCCTACGCCCATGCTCACCCGGAACCGGACCTGGACCGTGGAGGAGGTGCTCCGCCTCCCCTACGACGGCAACCGCTACGAGGTCGTCCACGGGGAGTTACTCGTGACACCGAGCCCCGCGCGGCGACACGAGGTGGTGCGCATCCGGCTCGTCATGGCCGTGGGCGACTACGTGCGCTCGGTGGGTCGTCTCGACACGATGCACGTGCAGTCGGACGTGTTCGACAGGGACGACGTGTACGCCAGCCGGACCTCATGGTCGCCGATCCGGCGACGCTCACCGGCGACTGGCGGGACATCCGCCACCCGCCGCTGGTGGTCGAGATCCTCTCGCCGGCGAGCCACTGCGGCGACCGCATGGTCAAGCGCGCCGCCTACCAGGCGATGGGAGCGGCCACCTGTTGGATCGTGGACCCGGACGCGCGCGCGGTCGAGGTCTGGCATCCGGAGGATGCCGAAGCCGAGGTCGTGACCGACGTTGTGCGGTGGCGCGTCACCCCTGACGCCCCCCTCCTGGAGATCCCGCTCGCCTCGCTCTTCGACGGCCTGCCGGACTGAGCAGCACGCCGCCGCGGCGCGCCAGCCGACTCCTTGCCTTGCGCCGGGCTGGCTACGCGACCTCCGCCTCCAGGAGCGCCAGCTTCTCCCGGATCTCGCTCACCAGCACCGCGGCCGGCGGCGGCGGCTTGATCGCCCCGGACGCGCGCAGCTCGCGCTCGTGCTCCTCCGCCTCCTCGCGCTTGATCTGCTCCAGGTTGTGGATGATGATGGCGATGAAGAGGTTGACCCCCACGAACACCGCCACGACGATGAACGAGACGAAGTAGAGCCACGCCCACGGCGTCACGCGCATCGCCGCCGCCTGCACGTCGACCCACCCTTCCAGCGTGAGCACGCCCACGAGCGTGAGCACGGCGCGCGGGAGCGTCGCCCAGCGCTCGGGATCGCCCGCTCCCAGCAAGTGACAGCCCAGCACGGCGTAGATGTAGAGCAGCACGCCGAGCAGCAGCAGGACGTGCGCCATGGAAGGGATGGAGCGCAGCATCGTGCCGATGAGCAGCCGCAGCTCGGGGACGCGCGAGAAAAGCCGGCCCGCCCGCGCCAGCCGCGCCAGCCGCCCTACGGTCGCGTACGTCCCGGACGACGGGAGGAACGACGCCGCGACGATGGCGAAGTCGAAAGTGTTCCAGCCGTCCCGGAAGAACCGCGGCAGCCGCGGCCAGAAGGCCAGGAGCCGGATCGCCAGCTCGACGACGAACACCGCCTGGATTGCGCGGTTGAGGAGCCGGAATGCGCCGGTGAATCGTGTGGCGAGCGCTTCCGAGGTCTCGAGTCCGACGACGAGCGCGGCGAGGACGATCACCAGCAACGCGGCGTTTTGAAACAGGGGGTGGGCGGCCACCCTGCGGCACCAACGAACCATCGCTGTCTCCTGGGAGGGTGCAGAGGACTACGCCGTCGGCCCCGCCGGCGCAAGTCCGCTCGCGCCGTTGCC
The DNA here is from genome assembly GCA_964383975.1 of uncultured Gemmatimonadales bacterium. Lineage (GTDB taxonomy): Bacteria > Gemmatimonadota > Gemmatimonadetes > Gemmatimonadales > JACORV01 > DASXPG01. Next base: position 4,604 of record CAYLJK010000064.1, read on the forward strand.
CGCGGCGGCCCCATCCCCTAGCTTTGAGCTTGAACAATCGTTCGAGTCGAGGGATGGCATGGCGACGACCCAGAACCCTGTGATCCAGCTCCACCTAACCGAGAAGGCGCTCGGCAAGGTGCGCGAGTTCATTGCCGCCGAGGAGATGCCGGCCGAGTCCGTCGGTCTGCGCATCGGCGTGATGCCGGGCGGCTGCTCCGGGTTCAAGTACGAGATGAGCATTGACGAGTCGGCGGCCGCGGACGACGTGGTCCTCGACCTGGGCGGCGTTCGCGTCTTCGTGGACCCGTTCAGCGCCCAGTACCTCAACGGCGTGACGGTGGACTACGTCTCGACGATGCAGTCGCAGGGGTTCGCGTTCGAGAACCCGAATGCGACGGGCGGGTGCGGGTGCGGGACGAGTTTCAGTGTTTGACCAAGGAGACGAAGGGGAGTGAAGGGAGGGCTCGGGGCTGAATCCCGGGCCTTTCGCTTGTGGGACCCCCCTCACTGCCCTCACTTCCCTCGCTCCCCTTACTCCCCTCACTCCCCTAGCTTTGCCGGATGCTCCCCGCCGACTGGGCCGTCGCGTTCCTCTACCTCATCGGCATCGTCCTCATCGGCGTCCGGCTCGGGGGAAAGCAGCGCAGTGCCGCCGACTACTTCCTCGGGCACCGCAACCTCCCCTGGTGGGCCATTCTCGTGTCGGTCGTCGCCACGGAGACCTCGGCGCTCACGGTCATCTCCGTCCCCGGGATCGGGTTCCGCGATGACCTGACGTTCCTGCAACTCACCATCGGCTACACGGTGGGCCGCATCGGCGTGGCGTGGCTCCTCCTCCCCCGCTACGTCGGCGGCCGAGTGCAGACCGCCTACCAGGTGCTCGGCGAACGCTGGGGTGACAACGCGCGACGCACGGCGTCCGGCATCTTCATGCTGACGAGGGCGATGGGGGACAGCGTCCGGGTCTTCGCCACGGCCATCCCGCTCGCCGCCATCACCGGCTGGTCGTATCCCGCCTCCATCCTCGCCCTCGGCGCCGCCACGCTGCTTTACACCTACACCGGCGGCCTGCGGGCCGTCGTCTGGGCCGATGTCATCCAGTGGTGCGTGTACGTGGCCGCGGGCGCCGCCGCGCTCGCCACCGCGCTCCATCTGGCCCCCGACGCGCTGGCGAACGCCGCGGCGGCCGGGAAGCTGGCCGTGCTCGATTTCCGCCTGTCGCTGACCGAGCCGTACGCGTTCCTGACGGCGGTCGCGGGAGGCGCGCTGCTCTCGGCGGCTTCGCACGGCACCGACCACCTCATCGTGCAGCGGCTCCTCGCCACCTCGTCCCTGCGCGGTGCGCGCGCGGCCCTCGTGGGGAGCGGACTCGTCGTGGCGGCCCAGTTCGCGCTCTTCCTCCTGGTGGGGAGCGCGCTCTGGACTGCGTTCCCCGAGGGGCGCAGCCTGGCCGGGGACGCGGTCTTCCCGACGTTCATCGTGCGCCACCTCCGGGGCGGCTTCGCCGGGCTCGCGGTGGCGGGCATCCTCGCGGCGGCGATGAGCACCATCGCCTCGTCGCTCAATTCGCTCGCATCGGCGGCGACGCACGACTTCTACCAGCGCGTCCGCCCCGGCGCCGACGAGGTGCGGCTGCTGCACGTCGGCCGCGTCTTCACGTTGATGTGGGCGGTGGCCCTCATCGGCGGCGCCCTGCTCTTCCGCGGCCGCGACACGCCGGTCGTCGTCGTCGCGCTCTCGATCGCCTCGCTCACCTACGGTGCCCTGCTGGGCGCCTTCGTCCTGGCGCGCATCCCTCGCGTCCGCGAGCGCGATGCCGTCATCGCCCTGCTCGGCGGCTCCAGCACCATGGCGCTCGTGGTTTTCGCCGCGCCCATCGGCGCCGCCCTCGGCGACCCGCCGGTGCTGGTCACGCTCGCGAAGCTCGCCTGGCCGTGGTACGCCGCACTGGGGACGCTGGTGACGGTGGGACTGGGGGTGGGGAGCTCGATGGCAGCAGGGAGCAGGGAGCGGGGAGCGCGGAGCGTCCAGCCCCGCCAGTGACCGGCGTCAGGACACTTTCTGCTCCACGCCCCCAGCTGCCCGCCGTCCCGCTCCCCGCTTCCCCCCGCAGGCACCCCTCTGTTTCTTTCCCTCATGCTCACCATCCTGGGCGCCGATGCCGGCGCGACGCGGACCACGGCCGCCGCGGCGGACGGCGCGGGGCGCATCCTCGCGCGGGCCGAGAGCGGCCCCGGCGCGGTGCGTCCCGGGACAGCGGACAGCGCGGCGGAGCAGATCGTTCGTGCCTGTCTTGATGCGCTTCAGCGGGCGCGCCGAGAGGCGCCGGCCGGGATCCTGGTCGTGGGCGCGTCGGGCGCCGGCCGCGAAAGCGAGAGGCTGGCGCTCGAGGGCGCGCTGCGGCGCAGCGGCATCGCCGAGCGCGTGCTGGTCACGACCGACGCGGAGATCGCGCTGGCGGCTGCCTTCGGCAGCGGGCCCGGCACCGTACTCATCGCGGGTACCGGTTCGGTGGCCTGGGCTCGACTCCCGGACGGCTCGATGCTGCGGGCCGGCGGATTCGGCGCCGTGATCGGCGACCCCGGCAGCGCGCACGACCTCGGCCGGGAGGCGCTGCGTGCCGCCGCCCTCGCCCTCGGCGGACTCGGGCCCGAGACGATGCTCGCCATCCGCCTCCCCGCACGCCTTGGCGTCTCCGGCGACGACCTCCCCCGCTGGGCGCAGGCCGCGCCGCCGAGCGACGTCGCGAGCCTCGCCGTGGATCTGCTGGACGTCGCTCGCGAGGGGGACGTGGTCGCGCGCGCCATCGCACGCCGGGGCGCCCAGGCGCTTGGACGGCACGTGTCGGTCCTGGCCAGCCACTTCCCCACCGGCCCCGTGGACGTGGCGTTCGGTGGGAGCCTGCTGACCCGCCGCAAGGACTACCGGCGCAAGGTGGTCACGCAGGTCCGGCGGGCGGTGGCGACGGCGCGGATCCGGCGCGCGGCGGCCGACGCGGTGGCGGGGGCGATCTGGAGGGGCGTCCGTGTGAGAGGTGACGGGTGATTGGGTGAGGGGTGCCGCGTGATCGGGTGAGGGTGAGGGGGCGCGCCTTCCGGCCCGGGCGGGTCCCGCATGCCTCCGTGCGCCTGTGCCCCCGTGCCCGCCGCCATCCTTGACACCGTTCCCACCGCGCCGCACGTTCGTTCCGCGCATCGGCCACCCACCACCGGCCGATGCCCGGCGGTCTGCCGCCAGGCGATGCCCACCGCAGGACACCACCCCGACGACGCCGCCGGAGTCCCGGCGCGCTTGGCATCCGCCACCACCCCGCCTCGCCCGGGATCCCGCTGCGTGGGCACCCGGAGGCGCCATGCCGACCACAGCAACCGTCTTCGACTCCGTGGCCGAGCCGATGGTGTCGGCTCTGGACCGCAAGGGCCTCACCGCCGAGGCTCGCACGCTGCTCCTGCTGCGCATCTGCCAGCTCGGCCAGCTCGCGCACGCCGAGTCGCTGCCGAAGTACTGGCAGCTGCTGCGCGTCGCAGGGACGCATCTCACGCCCGACGACCGTGACACCGCGGTCAGGCTCCGGTCCACCATCGAGCCGGGTGCCGCGCCCGCCGGGCACGTCAGCGCGTTCGCGCGCCGGATCATCGCCCGGCTCGAGGCGGGGATGAAGGTGTCGCGCTCGAACCCGGCACTGGCGCGCAAGGTCCTCGTCGAGTGCGAGCAGCGCCTCAACGACCGTACGTGGCCGTTCGGGAAGGTGCCGGCGTGGGCGGCGATCGCGGAGGCGTGGGCCGGCGTGGACCGCAAGGAGGCCCTTCGGCTGCTCGGCAGGCTCCGCCGCGACCACCGGGTGCATCTGCTCGAGACGCTGCACGCGCAGCGTGCGCTGACCGCGGAGGAGTGGGAGACAGCGCACGGCGCCGGCGCCGCCGTCGAGCAGGTGCTGGACCGCATCCTGGACGCCGACCGCCCCGCGCTCACATTGGGCACGGCCCGGACCCGCGAGCAGGCGAAGCGGCTCTTGGCGGCGGCCTTCCCGTACGGGAGCATCGAGAAGGCGTCGCAGGACGTCCGGACCCGGCACGAGAAGTCCATCGAGCGGTACGTGAAGCTCGCGCGGGCCCTGTACGACAGCGATCCAGATGCCGCGTCCGCGCTGGTGGAGGAGCTGCTCGCGCGCGCGACGACGACGGAATGGTACGCCGAATCGTGGACCGACCGGTTCGGGGTGATCCGCCAGCTGCTGAACGCATGGGGCACGGTGGCGAGCTCGCCGGAGCGTACCCTCGGCTATCTGGCGAAGCACATGCCCGGTCACCTGCGCGAGTTCGCGATCGCGCAGTGGCTCGGCGCGGTGCCGAAGTCGGCGGAGGAGGTGGCGTCCGCCTACCGCCGCATGATCGAGCTCGTCGGCGCGAACGCGAACGCCGAAGCGTGGTTCCTCGTGACGGTGGTCCGCCGCGGGTCCGGGAGCGCAGCGCTCGCCCTGGCGCGGTCGAGCCCGCGCGCCGCGTCGCTGGTGCCGCGCGTCGCGCGCGCCTGGCTGCTGAACGAGCCCGACGCCGCCGGTGCGGCCCTGACCCGCGACGACGCACCGCGCGACATCATCGCGGAGTTCCTGCTGGCCCGCGGGGCCGAGGTGCGCGTCCGCTGGCTGCGCGATCGGACGCACAACGGCGACGGCCGGCTGCCCTCGGAGATGTGGGAGGAGGCGGACGTCCTGGAGCTGGTGCGCCACACGATGCTGGCGGACGGGGGCCAAGCGTTCGTGCAGCAGGCCTACCCGCCGTTCGTCAGCAGGAACCAGTCCCCGGAGACGCAGTTCGACACGTACCTCCGCGTTCACGGGTGCGGGCAGTACACCTGGGAGGAGGTGGACCAGGCTCTGCTCCCGGCGCTGGTGGCGTGGGACGATGCGCATCCCCGCGAGGTCGAGGGCTTGCTGGAGC
>CAYLJK010000065.1:0-9463 GCA_964383975.1 uncultured Gemmatimonadales bacterium
TGCTCGTCGAGATGGACGGGTTCGAGTCCAACGACGGCGTCATCCTCCTCGCCGCGACCAACCGGCCCGACGTGCTCGACCCGGCGCTGCTGCGCCCTGGGCGCTTCGACCGCCAGATCGTGGTGGACATGCCGGACGTGAAGGGGCGCGAGGCGATCCTGCGGGTGCACACCCGCAAGATCCCGCTTGGCCAGGGGGTGGACCTGGCGCGCGTGGCGAAGGGGACCCCCGGCCTCTCCGGCGCGGACCTGGCCAACGTGGTCAACGAGGCGGCGCTGCTGGCGGCGCGCCGGAACAAGGCGCTGGTGGACATGGGCGACCTCGAGGCCGCGAAGGACAAGGTCATGCTCGGCGTCGAGCGGCGCAGCCTGGTGCTGACGGAGGACGAGCGGCGGCTGACCGCGTACCACGAGGCGGGGCACGCCATCGTCTCGCTGCGCATCCCGGGGCTGGACCCGCTGCACAAGGTGACGATCGTGCCGCGCGGCCGCGCGCTCGGCCTCACGACGTGGCTGCCGGAGGAGGACCGGCACAGCTACACGAAGTATTGGCTCGAGGGGCGCCTCGCCTGCGCCTACGGCGGCCGCGTCGCCGAGGAGCTGGTGTTCGGGCCGGAGAAGGTGACCACCGGCGCGGCGAACGACATCGAGCAGGCCACGACCATCGCGCGCCGCATGGTCACGCAGTTCGGCATGAGCGACAGGGTCGGCGTGATCGCCGTGGGCGACCGGGAGCAGGAGATCTTCCTCGGCCGCGAGTTCACCCAGCGGCGCGAGATTTCGGAGCGCACCAGCGACATCGTGGACGCCGAGATGAAGCGCATCATCGACGAGGCGTACGGGCGCGCCCGCCGGATCCTGACGGAGAACCGCGAGATGCTCGACCGGATGGCGGCCGCGCTCCTCGAGCGGGAGACGCTGGACCGCGAGGAGATCGAGCTGATCGCGCAGGGCCGGCCGCTGCCGCCGCGCTCGGCGCCCGTCGCGCCGGCGGTCCCGGCCGCGACGAGCGCGCCCGAGGTCCGGCCCGCCGCGCCGCCGGTCGGTATCCCGAGCCCGGCCCCGGGCACCGCGTGACCCTCGCGCCGCCAGCGGCCCCGAGCTGGCGGACGGCGCGGCGCGCCCTGACGCTGGACCGCGCGCGCATCCTGGGGATCATCAACGTCACGCCGGACTCCTTCAGTGACGGCGGCTTGCACTACGAGGTGGCGGACGCGGTGGCCGTCGCGCTCGCGATGCGCGAGGCCGGCGCCGACGTGCTCGACGTGGGCGGCGAGTCCACCCGGCCGGGAGCCACGATCCCGACCGAGGCCGAGGAGCTGCGCCGGGTCATCCCCGTCGTCGAGCGGCTCGCCGCCGACGTGGGGCTGCCGATCAGCGTGGACACGCGCCGCGCGGCCGTGGCGCGGCGCGCGCTGGACGCGGGGGCGGAGGTCGTGAACGACGTCTCCGCGCTCCAGCACGATCCGGCGATGGCGGCGGTCGTGTCGGAGGCGGGCGCGGGCGTGGTCCTCATGCACATGCGCGGCACGCCGGACACCATGGACGCTTTCGCGGTATACGAGGACGTCGTGGCGGAGGTCGTGCGCGAACTCGCCGCGCGGCGCGACGCCGCGCTCGCCGCGGGCATCGCCGCGGAGGCGATCGTGCTCGACCCCGGCCTCGGCTTCGCCAAGACGCCGGCCCACAACCTCGCCTTGGTGCGCCACCTCGACCGCGTCGCCGCGCTCGGGCACCCGGTGCTCGTGGGGCCGTCGCGCAAGCGGTTCCTCGGCGCCGTCACGGGGCGCGCCGTGCACGAGCGCGACCCGGCCACCGCGGCCGCGTGCGTCACGGCGCGGATGCGGGGCGCGGCGCTGTTCCGCGTGCACGACGTGCGCGGCGTGCGCGAGGCGCTCGCGGTCGCCGACGCCGTCCTGGAGGCGTGAGCGTGGACTGGACCGACCGCTTCCGCTTCCTCGTGCCGCAGTGGCGGGACCTCCTCGAGATCCTGATCGTGGCGGTCGTCATCTATCGCGGCCTGCTGTTCCTCGTCGGCACGCGCGCCATCCACATCCTGCTCGGGCTGGTCCTGCTGGGGGCGGCGTACCTCGCCGCGGTGCTCCTCAAGCTCCAGATGATCAGCTATCTGCTGGGGCTGATCCTGACCTACGGCGCCTTCGCGCTCCTCATCGTCTTCCAGCCGGAGCTGCGCGCGGGCCTCTCGCGGCTCGGCCAGTCGCGCCTGGTGCGGTTCTTCTACCGCGGCCACGCGCACGAGGTGGCCGAGGAGCTGGCCGAGGCGGTGGACCGGCTCTCCCGCGCCGGGACGGGCGCCATCGTCGCCGTCGAGGGCGAGGTCGGCCTCGGCGGCTACGTGGACACCGGCACCAAACTCGAGGCCAAGGTCTCGGCCGACCTCGTGACCACGATCTTCACCCCCTACTCGCCGCTCCACGACGGCGCGCTCCTGGTGCGGGGCGACACGATCATCGGCGCGGGGTGCATCCTCCCGCTCACGCAGTTCCCGGTGACCGACCGCGCCCTCGGCACCCGCCATCGCGCGGCGATCGGCCTCTCCGAGGAGACCGACGCGCTCGTCATCGTGGTCAGCGAGGAGACGAGCCAGATCTCCGTGGCGCGCCGCGGCCAGCTGGAGCGGGGCATCAGCCCCGCCCGGTTGCGGGAGCTGCTCGCCGAGGGGCCGTTTGCGCGGCTCGCCCCGGGGCTCCAGCCGGTGCAGGGGTGAGGCCGTGGGCCGCCGTCCCGCCGCCCTGCGGCGCGTCCCGTCCGAGCCGGTGCCGCCCGCAACGGCCGCGCCCCCGTGCGGTCTGGAACCTCCAGCACGTCGCGGGCGTGCGCCGGGACGTGCAGATCGTCAACGCCTTGCTCGTGAACCTCGACTGGTATCCGCGCCAGCCGCGCGACGGCGTGCCGCGCGAGTACCGACGGATGCTGGCTGAGGCAGCCTGGCAGCGCGGTGACCGCGCGGAGTTGGTGTCCCACCTCCGCCGTGGGTATCATCTGTTCCCCGATCCCGCGCCGCGGCGCACCCTGACCGGCGCCGAGCGCGTGTCGTGACCCCGACCCCGGATCTATGACGAACGTCGACACTCTGCCGCGTGGCGCGGCGCCTGCGTCTCCTGACGACGCCCCCCCGTACCGCCTCGCCCTCGTGGCGTTCGTCGTCGTCCTGGCCGGGTACGTCGTCTCACTCGCCCCGACCGTCACCTTCTGGGACGCGGGCGAGTTCATCGCTACCGCCCACACGCTCGGCATCCCACATCCACCCGGCACGCCGCTCTTTGTGATGCTGGGGCGGGTCTGGGACGTGGCGGTGCCGGGGCTGACCACCGCCGTCGCCACCAACCTGATGGCCGCGATGTTCAGCGCCGGGTCGGCGGCGTTCCTCTTCCTCTTCATGCACGAGGCGCTCCGCCGGGGCTCGGAGGGGCTCGACCCCGCCGCCGCGCGCGCCTTCCGGGTCGGCGGCGCCTTCGCCGCGTCGCTCGTGGCGGCCTTCGGCTTCACGGTCTGGCAGAACTCGAACGAGACCGAGGTCTACCAGGTCGCGATGTTCAGCATCGGCCTCATCGCGTGGCTGATGTGGCTGTGGCGGCGCGAGCGGGGCGGCATCGAGGGCGCGCACCTGCTCCTGGTCGCGATCTATGTGATGGGCGTGGCGCTCGGGAACCACCTCATGGCCCTGCTCATCGGGCCGGCCGTGTTCGCCTTCATGTTCCACGTGCTTCGCACCGACCCGGCGCGGCAGGAGGCCGAACGGCAGGTGCAGTGGGCGCAGTTCGCGGTGGCGGTAGCCCTGTGGGTGACGCTCGTCGGCGTCGGCGTGGGCTCGAAGAGCGTCATCATCATCGGCCTCTCGCTCTACGCGCTCGCGGCCGTGTGGGCGATCCGGGCGGGGACGTGGCTGTTCGCGGCGATGGCGCTGCTCGTCGCCGCGGTGGGCGCGAGCACGTACCTCTTCCTCTACCTCCGCGCGGGCCTGCACCCCTACATCAACGAGGCCGATCCGTCCACGCTTCAGAACCTCTGGGCGGTCATCCGGCGCGAGCAGTACCCGCCGCGCTCCCCGCTGGACAACCCGATCTACCCGTCCGGCCCGGACAACCCCGGCCGCACGCTCCAGATCTTCGGCCTCCAGGTGCTGAACTGGCTCCAGTACTTCGACTGGCAGTGGTCGGCGTCCCTCGCGCGGGCCAAGACGCTGCTCGCCGGCGAGCGCCTGCCGTTCACGATCGCCTTCACCGCGCTCGGCGTGCTCGGGGCCTCGGAGCACCGCCGGTGGGACCGCTCGAGCTTCTGGTTCATCGCGACGGCGTTCGCGACCACCAGCATCGGGCTCATCCTGTACCTGAACTTCAAGCCGGGCTTCTCGATCGGCTACGCGTGGTTCAACGATCGCGAGATGCACGAGGTCCGCGAGCGGGACTACTTCTACACCGTCTCGTTCGTGATGTGGGGCCTGTGGGCGGGTCTGGGCATCGCGGCGCTGTTCCGGCGGCTGCGGGAGCGGCTCGCCGAGCGCCCGTGGGGCGCGGCCAGCCCGGTGCTGCTGCTCGCGCTGCTGCCGTTCGTCCTGAACTTCAAGGCCGCGAGCCGCCGGCACGGACCGAGCGCGTACCTGGCGCGGGACTTCGCCTACAACATGCTGATCGGCGTCGAGCCGTACGGCATCCTGTTCACCAACGGCGACAACGATACGTTCCCGCTCTGGTACCTCCAGGAAGTCGAGCAGGTGCGGCAGGATGTCGTCATCGTGAACCTGTCGCTGGTGAACACCGACTGGTACATCCGCCAGCTGCGCGACAACCCGGCGCGGCCCTACCGCCCGGACAGCAACGCCATCCGGCTCTTCGGCGCCGACGCGGGAGCGCCGCCCGCGTGCTCGGCCGCCTGGGCGGACACGGTGGACGCGTGGGCCCGGCGGGCCGGGCGGCGCCCGCTCGATCGCTCGCAGGGGCCGACGGCCTGCCTCCACACGCTGAACGACGACCAGATCGCCACGTTGCAGCCACAGCTCCTCCCCCGCGACCTCTACTTCCGCGCGGGGAACGTGCAGCGCCGCTACCCGGCGGGGACCCCGCTGTACACGAAGGACTTCATGACGCTGCGGCTCATCCAGGAGAACATGGGGAAGCGGCCGATCTACTTCGCGCTCACGGCCGGCACCGGCGCGCGCATGGGGCTCGAGCGCTACATCACCCAGGAGGCGATGGCGTTCAAGCTGCACAACGACACGGTCGTTCCCGGCCCGGGCCTCGTTCCCGGGTTCTTCAACGCGCTCGTGGACGTGGAGCGCACGCGCACCCTGGCCTGGGACGTCTTCCGCTACGCGCGGCTCTTCGACGTGGACTCGCTCCAGCTCGACCCCACGGACGACAACATCGCCGGCAACCTCTCGTTCGTTTTCATGACCCTTGGCGACGCGTACCGCCAGACCGGCGACGTGCGCTCCATGGTCGCCAACTACGAGCGCGCGGGGCACCTCTCCCCGAACCCCGAACTCCAGGCGTTCCTGCGGCAGCTGCGGGCGGAATCCGCGCTGCCGGGCCTCGGCGACAGCGGCGCAGGGGCAGGGGACTCGGCGAAGCGATAGGCAGGGGATCGGGGCCTGGGAGGGCTCGGGGGGGAGCGCGGGCGAGCGGGACGGGAGGCAGGGCGCCGGATCCTGGGCCCGAGCGCTGCCGTGCGCCCGTGTCTCCGTGCCGCCGTTCCGGCCCCGGCCTCCTCCCGGCTCCCCGCTCCCTGCTAAATTGTTCCGGCTGTGCACCTTGAAGCGGTCCGCCAGCGTGTGGCCGTCGCCGCCCGGCGCGCCGGCCGGGACCCGTCGGAGATCCGCATCGTCGCGGTCACCAAGGGGCACCCGCTGGAGGCGGTGCGTGAGGCGGCGGCCGAGGGCCTCCTCGACGTCGGGGAGAACCGCGTCCAGGAGGCGCTCGAGAAGCAGGCGGCGTGGCCGGATGCCCCGGTGCGCTGGCACCTGATCGGGCACCTCCAGACGAACAAGGCGAGGAAGGCGGTCGGGCGCTTCGTGCTTATCCACTCCGTGGACTCGGTCCGGCTCGCCGATGAGCTGGACCGGGCGGCGACGGCGCGCGGGCTGGTGCAGGACGTGCTGGTGCAGGTGAACGTCGCGCGCGAGCCCCAGAAGACGGGCGCGGCGCCGGAGGAGGCCGAGGCGGTGGCGGGCCGCGTCGCCCGGCTCCCGGGCCTCCGCTTCCTGGGTCTGATGACGATGGCGCCGCTGACGGACGATGCGGGCGTGCTCCGCGCCACGTTCCGCGCTCTGCGCGAGCTGCGGGACCGGCTGGCGGCGGGAAGCTCCGTGCTCCCCGCATCCCGCTGTCCGCTGGAGCTTTCGATGGGCATGTCCAACGACTTCGAGATCGCCGTGGAGGAGGGCGCGACGCTCCTCCGCCTCGGCACCGTCCTTTTCGGGGAGCGGGCACCATGAGCGACGACGCCTTCCGCCTCACACCGCTCGACGTGCGCAAGACGGAGTTCCGCAAGGGGATGCGGGGGTACGACGCGGCCACGGTGGAGGACTTCCGCGCCCGTGTCGCCGACGAGCTGGAGCGGCTGGTGCGCGAGAAGCTGCTGCTGGATGAACGCGTGCGCGCCCTGGAGGAGCAGCTGGCCGACTATCGCGGGCGGGAGAAGGCGATGAATGACGCGCTGGTCGCGGCGCAGCAGCTGCGGGCCGAGACGCGCGAGAAGGCTGAGCGCGAAGCGCAGATGATTGTGCGCGAGGCCGAGGCCGACGCCGAGCGGCGGCTGGAGCACGCCCGCCGCGAGCTGGAGCGCCTCCAGGCGAGCGGGCAGCAGCTCGCCCAGCAGTACGCGGCGTACCTGAACTCACTGCGCGCGCTGGTCGAGCGCCAGAAGGCGGAGCTGGAGACGCTCGCGGCGAGCGAGGCCCTGACCTTCGGCAAGATCGCCGGGAGCATCGCCCCGGCAGGCGCCGAACCCGGCCGCGAACCCCGCAAGTCCTCGCCCCGGTGGATCAAGTCGATCGTGGAGGAGTGACCCTCGAGGCCGTCCGCGCCGCGGCCGACGCGGTCCGCCGCCAGTGGGCGGTCCGGCCGGCCGTGGGGATCATCCTCGGCACGGGGCTGGGCGGGCTCGGGCGCGAGATCGCGCTCGAGGCGGAGATTCCGTACACGGGGATCCCCGGGTTCCCGGTCTCGACGGTGGAATCGCACGCCGGGAAGCTGCTGTGCGGGACGATCGAGGGGCACCCGGTCGTCGCGATGGCCGGCCGGTTCCACCGCTATGAGGGCTACAGCGCCCGGCGCGCCGCGTTCCCGGTCTGGGTGATGAAGGAGCTGGGGGCGCACACGATGGTCGTCTCCAATGCGTGCGGCGGGATGCACCCGCTCTGGCAAGCGGGAGATCTCATGCTCATCGCCGACCACATCAACCTGCTCGGCGACAACCCGCTGCTCGGACCGAACGACGAGCGGCTGGGGCCGCGCTTCCCCGATCTGTCGGAGCCCTACGACCCGGTGCTGCGTGCGCTCGCCCGCGCCGTGGCGCTGGAGGCGGGGATCGTGCTGCGCGAGGGGGTGTTCGTCGCGGTGACGGGCCCCAACCTGGAGACGCGCGCCGAGTACCGCATGCTGCGCGCGCTGGGCGCCGACGTCGTCGGGATGAGCACCGTGCCGGAGGTCATCGCGGCGCGGCACACCGGCCTGAAGGTCCTCGGCGTGTCGGTGATCACGGACCTCTGCCTCCCCGACGCGCTGGAGCCGGCCACGCTGGACCGCATCCTGGCCACCGCCCGAACGGCGGAGCCTGGCCTCACGACGCTCATCCACGGCGTGCTGCGCCGCCTCCCCGCCGCGTGAGCGCCGAGCGCTACGCCGAGATCCCGCCCGACCAGTCGGCCGACGCGCTGGAGCTGGAGCTCCTCGAGCGTTGGAAGGCGGAGGACCTGTTCCACGCCACGCAGCGCCGCAACGCCGGCCACCGCCCCTTCGTGTTCTTCGAGGGCCCGCCGACGGCGAACGGGCGGCCCGGCATCCACCACGTCTTCGCGCGCACGATCAAAGACCTCATCTGCCGCTACCAGGCGATGCAGGGGCGCCAGGTCACGCGCATCGCCGGGTGGGACACCCACGGCCTCCCCGTCGAGATCGAGGTCGAGAAGCAGCTCGGCATCAGCGGCAAGACCGAGATCGGCGACCATCCCGGCGCGAAGGTCTCGGTCGCCGAGTTCAACCGGCTGTGCCGCGAGAGCGTGTGGCGGTACAAGGCCGAGTGGGAGTGGCTCTCCGACCGCATCGGCTACTGGCTCGACTACGCGAACCCGTACATCACGTACGCGAGCCCGTACGTCGAGACGGTGTGGTGGCTGCTCGCCCAGCTGCACGCGAAGGGGCTGCTGGTGCGCGGCCACAAGGTGCTGCCGTACTGCCCGCGCTGCGGCACGGCTCTGTCGAGCCACGAGCTGGCGCTCGGCTACGACACGGCGAAGGACCCGAGCGTGTACGTGCTGTATCCGATCGAGGGGGGAGGAGGGAGGAGGGAGGAGAGCGGAGGGGATGAGCGTTTCCTCGTCATCTGGACGACCACGCCCTGGACGCTCGCGGCGAACTTCGCGGTGGCGGTGCACCCCGACCTGGACTACGTCGAGGTGGCGTGGCGGGGAAAGCGGCTGATCGTCGCCGAGAGCCGCGCCGGCGCGATCATCCCCGGCGGCGACACCGAGCCGCTCTCCCGTTCTCCCGGCTTCCCGCTCTCCCGCATGAAGGGAGCCGACCTCGTGGGCCTGCGCTACCGGCCGCCGCTGCCGGTGGCGCCCCTCCCGGAGGGGCGCAAGTGGGAGGTCGTGGCGGGCGACTTCGTGACCGCGGAGGACGGCACGGGGCTGGTGCATATGGCGCCGTTCGGCGCCGACGACTTCGCGGTGGCCCGCGAGCACGGCTTCGTCTACACGGTGCCGGTGGACGCCGCCGGCGCGTTCCGCGGGACCGACTGGCCGGCGATCGAAGGCGTGTTCGTGAAGGACGCCGACGCCGCGATCATGCAACGCCTGAAGGACGAGGGGATGCTGCTGCGGCGCGAGACGGTCGAGCACACCTACCCGTTCTGCTGGCGGTGCGACACGCCGCTCCTCTACTACCCGCGGGAGTCGTGGTTCGTCCGCACCACCGCGTTCAGGGATCGGATGGTGGCGCTCAACCGCGAGGTGGGCTGGCACCCGCCGGAGATAGGAACGGGGCGCTTCGGCGAGTGGCTCGAGAACAACGTCGACTGGGCGCTCTCCCGCGACCGGTTCTGGGGGACGCCGCTCCCGGTCTGGCTCTGCGACCGCGACCCGGCGCACCTGGAGGTGATCGGCAGCTTCCCGCAGCTCGCCGAGCGGTGGGGGCGGGATCTCCCGGCCGACTTCGACCCGCACAAGCCCCACGTGGACGGCTACAGTTGGGCGTGCGCCTGCGGGGGCACCATGCGGCGCGTGC
>CAYLJK010000066.1:0-2303 GCA_964383975.1 uncultured Gemmatimonadales bacterium
CTTGTCGAGCTGAATCTCCAGCGCGAAGCGCGGCTGCGGCGTGCCGTGCCCGCGTTTCGGCCCGCAGGCCGGCTTGTTCGTGAAGGTGCGGCAGGCCCGGAACCGGTAGCGCGGCACCTGGTAGGTCACCGTCTGGAGCTGGCCCGTGTAGAGCGTGGAGGCCGGGCCGTAGCTGCCGTAGGCGCCGCCGTCGAGCAACGTCGCCAGGTCCATCCCGACGATCGTCCCGTCCGGCCGCACGCCGGTGCGCAGGCGCATGAGCACCGGGTGTCGGCCGCGGTGACAGTGGAAGACCTCCTCGCGCGTCAGCGTGATCTTCACGGGCCGCCCGGTGCGCAGGGCGGCGAGTGCGACGACCATCTCGTGGTTGAACGGGTCCGACTTGCCGCCGAAGCCGCCGCCGTTCGTGCACGCCACGACGCGCAGCCGGTGCGCCGGGAGGCCGAGCGCGCGCGCCGTCTCGCGGTGCAGGTAGTGCGGCGTCTGCGTGGACGACCAGAGCGTGAGCCGCCCGTCCCGGTCGAGCGCCGCCACGGCGGCGTGCTGCTCCAGGGCGAGGTGCGTGTTTCCCTCGTAGAAGAACACGTCGTCGAAGACGCGCACGCCGGGGTCCGCGAAGGCCGCGTCCACGTCGCCGAACGCGAGGTGCGCGAAGCGGTGGACGTTGCCCCCTTCGCCGTACTCGTGGACGCGCGCCTCCGGATGCGCGAGCGCCTCCGCCGGATCGCTGATCGTCGGCAGCGGCTCGTAGGCCACGCGGACCAGCGGCAGGGCGTCCTGGGCGGCGGCCTCGCTCGTCGCGATCACCGCGGCCACCGGGTCGCCGACGTGGCGGACCTTGCCGCGGGCGAGCGGGTGCTCGTCCTGGCTCACCGGCATGATGCCGTAGGCGTGCGGGAAGTCGTCGCCCGTCAGCACCAGCGCGACGCCGGCCGCCCGCGCCGCGGCCGTGGCGTCCACCGCGGCGATGCGCGCGTGCGGGTGCGGGCTGCGCAGCAGCTTCGCGTACAGCATCCGCGGCAGCGCGATGTCGTCGGCGAAGACAGCCTGCCCGGTGACCTTCGCACGGCCGTCCACGCGCCGCCGCGCCCGCCCGACCACCCGGAGACGGCTGCTCATGCCTCCCCGCTCCCGGCTCCCCGCTCCCCGCGCATCGCCGCGGCGGCCGTCTCCACCGCCTCCACGATCTGGTGATAGCCCGTGCAGCGGCACAGGTTGCCGCTCAGCGCCGCGGCGATCTGATCCCGCGTGGGGCGGGGATGGCGCTCGAGCAGGTGCCTGGCGGTGAGGACCATCCCCGGCGTGCAGTAGCCACACTGCGCGCCGCCGAGGTCGGCGAACGCGGCCTGGAGCGGGTGCAGGTCGGCGCCGCGCTGGACGCCCTCGATCGTCACGATCTCTGCACCGTCGCAGGTGACGCCGAGGACGAGGCATGAGAGCACCGGCGCACCGTCCATGAGGACCGCGCAGGCGCCGCACTCACCCAGCTCGCATCCGTGCTTGGTCCCGGTGAGCCCGAGGTCCTCGCGCAACACCTCGAGCAGCGTCTTCGCGCCGTGGAAGACCACGTCGCGCGGCTCGCCGTTGACCGTCAGGGTAATGCGCGCGCGCGTCTCCGCCTCGGCCCGGCGCCCGGGCGACCGCTTGGTGCTCGTCCGTGCCATGTGCTCCCGGTGTTCGAACGGGTGTTCGGGAATGTGGCAGAGGAAAGGCTGGAGGGAAAGGGGAGTGAGGAGAGAACGGGGAGTGAGGGATGCGCGCCCCACCGGTCGGGGCGTGGGACGTCGCGTCACCCCCTCACTCCCGTATCCCCCCTTCTCCCCTCGCTCCCTTTCTCTTGACATCCCCTGCCTGGGAGGCGACATTCCTCCTCGCCAAACGGCGTTCGTTCTGCAGTTCGTTGCCGCGTCATGACCATGACAGCACCGCTGCGGGAGTTCCCCGGGCGGTGTTTGTGTATGCAGGACCCCGACGGCCACGGTGGCAGCGGGGCAAACGGGCCAGCGGCCCAGAGGCACAGGAGTACAGCTGTATGACGCAGGGCAAGGTGAAGTGGTTCAACGACGCGAAGGGGTTCGGCTTCATCCAGCAGGATGGCGGCCCCGACGTGTTCGTCCATCACACGGCGATCGTGGCGGACGGGTTCCGTTCGCTCGCCGAGGGTGACCGGGTGGAGTTCGAGGTCAAGCAGGGCCCGAAGGGCCTGCAGGCCGCGTCCGTGAAGAAGCTCGGCTGAGCCACTCGCCGCTCGGATGACCGGACGCCGGTCCCTTCGGGGGCCGGCGTTCGTCGTTTCGGCCCGT
>CAYLJK010000066.1:2313-9403 GCA_964383975.1 uncultured Gemmatimonadales bacterium
CACACACGACCTGCGGCGGACCCATGAGCGATCAGTTGCATCGGGACACCGACGCGCCGTTCGGTCCGGAGGAGGCTGACCGCATCCTCGCGGCCCTGGCGCGGCGGGAGGACCTCGCCTGTCCGCGCTGCGGTGGACCCCTGGAGCACGCGGGGTCCGACGTGAAGACCGCGAGCCAGCTCAGCGTGCACCTGGTGCGGTGCCCGAACTGCCGCCGGGCGGTGTTCGCCAGTCAGTCCGGGAACGCGAGGTGAGGGAGGGCACGGCGGCACGGCGGCACGGCGGCACGGCGCCCGCGGATCGGCGCTGGCCCGGGGCGCCGCGGCGCCGGTGCGCCGGTGCGGCCGCCGCATGACGCAGCGCCCCTCCAGCCAGCGCCGCCTCCGCTCGCGCCGGCGCGAGGACATCGAGCGGGATAACCTGTTTGCGATGTCCCTCGATCTCATGGGCGTATGCGGGTTCGACGGGCGGTTCCAGATCATCAACCCGGCGGTCGAGCGCATCCTCGGCTACACGCCCGAGGAGGTGATGGCGCGGCCGTTCCTGGACTTCGTTCTCGAGGAGGACCGGGAGCGGACGCTCCAGACGTTCACGGCGCAGATGAGCGGGGCGCATGTGCTGGTGTTCGAGAACCGCTGGCGGCGCAAGGACGGCACGACGTGCTGGCTCCAGTGGAACGCGGTGGCGCGGATCCCGGAGCAGGTGATCTACGCCGTCGCGCGCGACATCACCGAGCAGCGGGAGGCGCAGGCAGCCCTGGCGACGATGGCGTCCATCGTGGAGTCGTCGAACGATGCGATCATCGGACTCTCGCTGCACGGCGTGATTGAGTCGTGGAACGCCGCGGCGGAGGAGATCTTCGGCTACCGCGCGGCCGAGGTGCGCGACAAGCCGATGGCGCTGCTCATCCCGCCCGGCCATGCCGACCACCTGCCGCAGCTCCTCGACCAGATCCGGCGCGGCCAGCGGGTCATGCACTACGAGACGGTGCGGCGGCGCAAGGACGGCACCGTGATCAACGTGTCGCTGACCGTCTCGCCGGTGCGGGACGCGGCCGGGCGGATCGCGTCGGCGTCGGTCATCGCGCGCGACGTCACCGAGCGGAAGCTGGCGGAGCGGGAGCGGATGAACCTGCTGCAGCGGCTGGAGCACGAGCTCAACCGGACGCGGCGCATGACCGGGCTGCTGCACGTGTGCAGCGTCTGCAACCGCATCCGCGACGAGTCGGGCTACTGGAGCGACGTGGTGCGCTACGTGGAGGACCATTCCGAGGCGCGGCTCGTCCCGGGCCGCTGTCCCGATCACCCCCTGGTGGACGAGGGCTGAGATGGCGGATCCCAAGCCGGGTTCGCTGGCGGAGTTCCAGCACTTCCGGGAGAAGATGAACGCGGCCATCTTCGCGGCCGACAACCTGGTCATCAACCGCTTCTTCAACCTCGACACGCGGACCTACGAGGACGGCGCACTCCCCGCCAAGACCAAGGAGCTGCTCGGCCTCGTCGCCTCGATGGTGCTGCGCTGCGACGACTGCATCACGTACCATCTCGTGCAGTGCGCCGACGAGGGGGTGAGCGACGAGGAGTTCTACGAGGCGTTCTCGGTGGCGCTGGTGGTCGGCGGGTCCATCGTGGTCCCGCACCTGCGGCGCGCGGTGGCGCGGCTCCAGGAGGTCCGGGCCGCGTCGTGAGCGCGCCTGGCCGGCCGCGCGGCTGTAGATTCCCCCGGCGATGACCGGCCCCGCCGCCGACCTCGGCAAGCTGCGCATCGACCGTACCCGCCCTCCGGCCGGGGTGCGGCGGGCGCTGGTCCGGAACCTGGTGCTGCTCGGGGCAGCGGCGGTTCTGGTCGCCGCGGTCCTCCTCGTGGTCCGGCGGCGGTCGGTGCCCGCGGTCGAGACCGTCGTCGTCGCGGCGGCGACGGGCCCCGGCGCCGCCGGTTCCGCCGCCGTCGCCGTCACGGCGAACGGCTACGTGGTCGCGCGGACCCGGGCCGCGGTGTCGTCGAAGATCCCCGGGCGGCTGGCGACGCTCACGGTGAGCGAGGGGTCCTTCGTGCGCGCGGGCGAGGTCATCGCTCGGCTGGAGAACGCCGACTACCAGGCGCAGGTGGCGCAGGCGGAGGCCAACGTGGCCACCGCGCGCGCCGCGCTCATCGAGGCGGAGGCCGACCGCGACCAGGCGCGGCGCGAGTCCGACCGCCAGCGGTCGGTGCGCGCGCAGAACCCGAACCTGGTCTCGCAACAGGACGTGGACCTCGCGGAGAGCCGCACTGCGCAGGCCGAGGCCCGGGTGCGCGCGGCCGTCGCCCGCAAGGACGCCGCGGAGGCCGGTCTGCGCGTCGCGCAGGCGACGCTCGAGAACACGGTCATCCGCGCGCCGTTCACCGGCAGCGTGCTGCGCAAGGAGGCGGAGGTCGGCGAGGTCGTGGCGCCGTCGGTCGGCGGAGGCCTCACGCGGGGCGCCGTCGTGACGATGGCGGACCTCGCGACGCTCGAGGTCGAGGTGGACGTGAACGAGGCGTACATCGCGCGGGTTCGGGGCGGCATGCCGGCACGCATCACGCTCGACGCGTACGCGGACACGTCGTTCCGCGGCCGGGTGCGCCAGGTCGTACCGACGGCCGACCGGCAGCGGGCCACGGTCCAGGTGAAGGTCAGCATCCTGGAACGCGATGCGCGCATCCTGCCGGAGATGGGCGCGAGGGTGGACTTCCTGGAGACCGACGCCGCCCGCGCGGACGCCGGCGCCCAGCCGCGCATCCGCATCCCCGCCGGCGCCGTGCGCGACGACCGCGGCTCGGCCATCGTCTGGATGGTCCGCGACGGGCGCCTGGTCCGCCGCGAGGTCGAGGCGGGACCATCGAGCGGCGGCTTCCGCGAGGTGCGGCGGGGACTGGCCGGCGGGGAGCTGCTGCTGCTCGCCGGCGTCGAGGCGCCCGTGGAAGGGATGAGAGTCAGGGCAGGCGATAGGCGATAGGCTGTAGGCAATAGGCAAGAGGCACGAGACGGGAATCGGGGATGGGGGATCGGGAGGATGGCCCCATCTCCGGCCCCCAACCCCGAGTTCCCATGGCCCTCGTCGAGATCCGGGACGTCCACAAGTCGTTTCAGCGCGATTCGCAGAAGGTCGAGGTCTACACCGGGCTCACCGTGGACTTCGAGCAGGGGAGCTTCACGGCGCTGATGGGACCGTCCGGCTCCGGGAAGTCCACGCTGCTCAACCTCATCGCGGGCCTGGACCGCCCGACCAGCGGAACGGTGGCGGTCGCGGGCGCCACGGTCAGCGCGATGTCCGCCACGGCGCTCGCCGCCTGGCGGTCGCAGCACATCGGGTTCGTGTTCCAGACGTACAACCTCCTCCCGGTGCTGACCGCGTACCAGAACGTCGAGCTGCCCCTGCTTCTCACCGGGCTCTCGAAGAAGGAGCGGACCGAGCGCGTGCGGATCGCGCTCGGGGTCGTCGGGCTCGAGGACCGGATGGAACACTACCCCCGCCAGCTCTCGGGCGGCCAGGAACAGCGCACGGCGATCGCGCGCGCGATCGTGGCGGACCCGACGCTCATCCTCCTCGACGAGCCGACCGGGCAGCTGGACGCGCGGAGCTCGCAGGAGGTGCTGTCCCTCCTCGAGCGGCTCAACGCCGAGTTCCACAAGACCATCATCGTGGTCACGCACGACGCGCACGTGGCGGAGCGCGCCGGGGTGACCCTCCACCTCGAGAAGGGCGTCCTCGTGGAGCGGCTGGGGGCGGCATGAGATTCCTCCCGCTGGTGCTCGCCAACCTGGGCCGCCACAAGCGGCGCACCGGGCTCACGATGCTGAGCGTGGCGCTGGCGCTCTTCCTCTTCGCCTCGCTCCGCTCCGTGGTGACGACGCTGGATGCCCAGGCCGCCTTCGGCTCCGCCAGCCGGATGGTCGTGCAGAACGCGATGGGCATCGTCTTCCCGCTCCCGATGAGCTACGCCGCGCGGCTGCGCGCCACGCCCGGCGTGACGGCGGTGACCTGGGCCAACTGGTTCGGCGGGCGCTACGGCGACGGCAGGCGCTTCTTCGCCACGTTCGCGGTGGACCCGGAGAGCTACCTCGCGATGTACCCGGAGATCAGCGTCCCCGAGGACCAGAAGCAGGCGTTCGTCCGCGAGCGCTCGGCCGCCATCGTGGGCCGGCGCCTGCTCGAGATCTTCGGCTGGCGCGTCGGGCAGGATGTGACGTTGCAGGGCACGATCTTCCCGGGCGACCACACCTTCACGATCCGCGGCGTGTACACGCCGACCGACCCGAGCATCGGCGACGACGCGTTCATGTTCTCCTACAAGTACCTCGAGGAGGCGTACCGCGACCGGATGTCCCCCGGCTGGTACGTGCTGCGCATCGCCGACCCGGCACAGGCGGGTCAGGTCGCGCGCACCATCGACGACGGCTTGCGCAACTCGTCCTCGCCCACCAAGACCGGGACCGAGCAGGCCTTCCAGGCCGGATTCGTGACGATGTGGGGGAACGTGCGGTTCCTGATGGACACCATCGGGATGGCGGTCGTCTTCGCCATCCTGCTGGTGACGGCCAACGCGATGATGATGTCGGCGCGCGAACGGACGTCGGAGGTCGCGGTACTCAAGACGATCGGCTTCCCGAACCGCACGCTCTTTGGCCTCGTGATGGCGGAGGCGGGCGCCATCGCGGGGACCGGGGCCGCGGTCGGCCTGGGCGGGGCGAAGCTCCTCTACCGCGACATGACCTTCGGCGGGTTCCTGCCCGGCTTCGCGGTCACCGGCGGGACCCTGCTCCTCGGCGTGGCGCTGGCGGTCCTCGTCGCCGCGGCCAGCGGCCTCGTGCCGGCGCTGCGCGCGGCGCGGCTGCCGGTGGTGCAGGCGCTGCGGACGGTGGAGTAGATGCGCGTCCCGCTCATCTACAACGTGCGCAGCGTGCTGCAGCGCCCCGTCTCCACGGCGATGACGGCCCTGGGGATCGCGACGGTCGTCACCGTGTTCATCGCGATGCTCGCGCTCGCCGAGGGCTTCCGCCGGGCCCTCGTGACCACCGGGTCGCCGGCCAACGTCCTGGTGCTCCGCCGCGGCGCGGACGCGGAGCTCTCCAGCGGCCTCTCGCGCGAGGCCGCCCGCGTCATCGCGGCCTCGCCGCACGTCGCCACCGGCCCCGGCGGGCAGCCGCTCGTGAGCCCCGAGGTCTTCGTCGCCATCAACGTCCACCGCGTCGGCGACACGCTCTCCATGGCCAACATCGTGGCGCGGGGCGTGAGCCCGGCCGCCTTGGAGGTGCGGCGCGACGTCCGGATCGTCGCGGGACACCGCTTCGCCCCGGGCCGCCCGGAGATCCTCGTCGGCCGCAAGCTGGTGGGCCGCGTGGACCACACCGCGATCGGCGACACGATGCGCTTCGGCGGGCGGGAGTGGGTGGTGGTCGGGCATTTCACCGCGAACGGCTCGTCGTTCGAGTCGGAGATCTGGGGCGAGAACGAGCAGTTCATGCCCGTCTTCCGCGGCGAGGTCTTCCAGTCCGTCTCGTTCCGGCTGCGGGATCCGGCGGGCTACGAGGAGGCGCGCCGCGCCCTGGAGGATGACCAGCGCATCCAGGTGGACGTGCACCGCGAGACCGACTTCTACGCCGGCCAGTCGGCGTTGCTGACCCGCATCCTGCGCTTCCTCGGCATCGTGGTCACCGGCATCATGGCCGTCGGCGCGGTCTTCGGCGCGGTGAACACGATGTACGCCGCCGTCGGCTCGCGCGGTCCCGAGATCGCCGTGCTTCTCACCCTGGGCTTCCGCCCGTCGGCGGTGCTGCTCGCGTTCCTCGTGGAATCGGCCGTCATCGCGCTCGCGGGCGGGATCGTCGGCTGCCTCGCCGCCCTGCCGATGAACGGGATCGTGACCGGCACGACGAACTGGAACTCGTTCACCGAGGTCGCGTTCGCGTTCCGGATCACGCCCGCGTTCCTGCTGGCCGGGCTCCTCTTCGCGCTGGTGATGGGGGTGCTGGGAGGGTTCTTCCCGGCGAGGCGGGCCGCCAGGCTGGAGGTGGTGCAGGCGATTCGGTAGGTACAGGAGACGGGAGAGCGGAAAGAGGAGAGGGGACCTTCTCCTCGCTCTCCTCGCTCCTCTCTCCGCTGCGCCGCGGTCGCTTACCCGCGCAGACTCCCTTCCAGCACCGTCACCGCCTGGCCGCCGAGGCCCACGCGCTCCCCCCGCACCTCCACCTTCACGACCCCTCCGCGCGCGCTGGCCTGGTACGCCAGCATCGCGTCCCGTCCCAGCCGGTCGGCCCAGAAGGGGCCCAGCGCGCAGTGCGCCGAGCCGGTGACCGGGTCCTCCGGTACGCCGACGCGCGGGGCGAAGAAGCGGGAGACGAAGTGAAAGCCCGGCGTGCTCGCCGGGGCGGTCACGATGATGCCGCGCGCGTTGAGGCGCGCCAGGAGGCCCAGGTCGGGCGCGAGGTCGCGCACCGCCGCCTCGCTCTCCAGTTCCACGATGAGGTCGAAGCGGGACTGGAGCACCGCCTTCACGTGCGCGCCGAGGGCGTCCCGCAGCCCCGGCGGTGCGTCGGCCCACGCGCATGGCAGGGCGGGGAAGTCGAGCCAGACCCAGTCGCCGCGGCGCACGGCCGTCAGCTCGCCGCTGCGCGTGCGAAAGCGTAGCGTCGCCTCCGGGGTCGCGAGCCCCCGCTGCCACAGCACGTGCGCGCTGGCCAGCGTCGCGTGCCCGCACAGGTCCACCTCGCACGCCGGCGTGAACCAGCGCAGCGCCCATTCCTCCCCGCGCCGCACCATGAACGCCGTCTCGCTGAGCGCCATCTCCCGCGCCACCAACTGCATCCAGCGCACCTCGGGATCGGTCTCCAGCACGCAGACCGCGGCCGGGTTGCCGCTGAACGGCGCATCGGTGAAGGCATCCACGACCGTGACGGCAATCGCCATCGCTCCCCCCTGTTCGATTCCCGAATCGCGGTCTCTCTCAATCGTACACGCACAGAAACCGCACATCCCGCGGCATCAGCCCCGCGAGCAGCCACCACCCGCGCCGCCACGCGGCGCGCGCGGTCGGCCCGCCGGCGCCCGCGCGGATCGCGGCGCGGTACTGC
>CAYLJK010000067.1:0-9393 GCA_964383975.1 uncultured Gemmatimonadales bacterium
CCACGAGGGCCACGCGGCGCGGAAAGCCTCGCTGGCGCCGCGCGAGTCCGAGGCGTCGCGCGACGACCGACCGCAGTCCGTCGGCGCCGATCACGAGTCCCGCGCGGATGGCACCGTCCGCCGTGACCACGCCCGTCACCCGGCCCGCGGGGATGGTCGCGCGGATGGTGCGGCCGTGGAGCATCCCCGGGAACGCCAGGTCGTCCACGTAGCGCGCCCGGCCGCCCGTTTTGGCGGGGCCGTCCACCCGCGGCACGCTGCGGCCCACGACGCCCATCGCGCCCCCCTCCCGTGGGGCCTAAGTTGCCCATCCGCTCCGCCCGCCGCCAGCGGCCGCGTTGACGGGCGCGCCGGCGCCTGATAACCTCGGCGCGTGACGCCGGACGGTCTGTTCGCGCGCCTCGCCGAGCTGGGCATCGCCGTGCGCACGGTGACGCACCCTGCCGTCTTCACCGTGGAGGAGGCGCGCCGGTACCGTGGCGACCTCCCGGGGACCCACACCAAGAGCCTCTTCCTCCGGGACAAGAAGGGCGCGATGTGGCTGGTGGTGTGCCGGGAGGACCGGGCTGTGGACCTGAAGGACCTCGCGGGGCGGATCGGCGCGAAGCACCTCTCCTTCGGGAGCCCGGAGCGGCTGATGCGCTACCTCGGCGTCGTCCCCGGGGCCGTGAGCCCGTTCGCCGTCATCAACGACGCGGCGCGCGCGGTGCAGGTCGTGCTCGACCGGGAGGTCCTCGCCCTGGACCCGCTGAACCTCCACCCGCTTGACAACACCATGACGACGGCCGTCGCCGCGGCGGACCTGCTGCGGTTCCTCGAGGCCGAGGGGCATCCGCCGCACATCGTCACGCTGTCGCGCTGACGAGGGCCGGGCGCCGGTGCCTGGCGCGCGGCGCCGGCGCGCGTTGCGCGAGGGCCCACGGCGTTCCCGCTCTTGCCCGCCGGATGCCACGCGTATTACGATGTGATACATGAAGACCTCGACGGTCACCGTGCGCCTCGACGCCAAGATCCAGCGGGAACTCGACCGCCTCAGCCGCCAGCTGGGCCGCAGTCGCAGCGAGATCGTGCGGGACGCGGTGCGCCGCCAGGTGGCTCTGCTGCGGTTCGAGCGCTCCCGCCGCACGCTGCTCCCGCTCGCGGAGGCCCAGGGCATCCTGACGGATGAGGACGTCTTTCGCGTCGTGTCGTGAGGATCTTCCTCGACACGAACGTCCTGGTCAGCGCCTACACGGCGCGCGGGATCAGCAGCGACCTGGTGCGCTTCATCCTCGCTGAGCATGAGCTGATGACGGGCGAGGTGAACCTGACGGAGTTGCGCCGGGTCCTGCGCGACCGGTTCCGGGCGACGGCGGAACAGATCCGGACCGTCGAGAGCCAACTGCGCGCCGAGACCGTCGTGCCGAGGCCGCCGGCGCCCGCGCCGCGGCCGTTCCGCGACCTCGACGACCGCTGGGTCCCGGCCACGGCGGTGGCGGGCGGCGCCGATCTCCTCGTGACGGGCGACCGGGACCTGCTGGCCGTCGCACCCGGCGCCCCGGTGCCGATCGTGGACCCGCGGGGCTGCTGGCGGCGGCTCAGCGGCGTGGAGTGAGGCGCGCCCTCGCGGGCGCCGAGGTACCGATGGCCGTCACCTTCACCCTGAACGGAACGCCGCGGCACGTCGAGCCGCGGCCGGGGGAGTCGCTGCTCGAGGTGCTGCGCGAGCGCTGCGGCATCCGGTCCCTCAAGGACGGGTGCAGCCCCCAGGGGCAGTGCGGCTGCTGCGTGGCGCTGGTGAACGGGCACCCGAAGACCACCTGCGCCATGCCGGCCACCGCCGCCGAGGGGGCCGAGATCCTCACGCTGGAGGGGATCGGCGCCGCTGAGCGCCGGCAGATCGCCGACGCCTTCGCCGCGGCGGCCGGCGTCCAGTGCGGATTCTGCATCCCGGGCGTCGCGCTTCGGGCCAAGCACCTCACCGACCGGGGCGCGCACCCGACGCGCGAGGCGATCGCCCGCGCGCTCGACGTCCACCTCTGCCGCTGCACCGGCTACGTGAAGATCGTGGATGCCATCGAGCTGCTCGCGCAGGCCAAGCGCGGCGAGCGCGTCCCGGCGCCGCACGCCGACGGCCGCGTCGGGCAGCCGCTGGCGCGGGTGGGCGCGGGGCCCAGCGCGCTCGGCGAGCGGAGCTACGTCGCGGACCTGGCGCGGCCGGGGATGCTGCACGGCGCCCTCGTGTTCTCCGCCCATCCGCGGGCGCGCGTGCGGCGCCTCGACGTCTCGCGCGCCCGGGCGCGGCCTGGCGTGCGCGCCGTCGTCACCGCCGCGGATGTCCCCGGGGAGCGGTGGTACGGCCTCATCCACGCCGACTGGCCCGGCTTCGTCGCGGAAGGCGAGGAGGTGCGCTGCGTCGGCGACGTCCTCGCCGCCGTGGCCGCGGATGACCGCCACACGGCGCGCGAAGCGGCACGGCTCGTGGACGTCGAGTACGAGGTGCTGGAGCCCCTTCTCGACCCCGCTCGCGCGCTCGAGGCCGATGCCCCGCAGGTCAACCCGAAGCACCCGAATCTCCTCTCGCACTCGGTGATCCGTCGCGGCGACGTGGACGCCGCCCTCGCCGGCAGCGCGCACATCGTGCGCGGCACCTGGCGGACGCAGCGCGTCGAGCACCTGTTCCTCGAGCCCGAGAGCGCGCTCGCCGAGCCGATGCCCGACGGCCGGCTCCATCTCTGGTCGCAGGGCCAGGGCGTGTTCGACGACCGCCGCCAGGTGGCCGCGTTCCTCGGCGTGCCGGAGGAGCGCGTGTTCGTCGAGCTGGTTCCGAACGGTGGCGCCTTCGGCGGCAAGGAGGACATGTCCGTCCAGGCACAGACCGCGCTCCTCGCGCACCGCACGGGGCGGCCGGTCCTGTTGACGCTGAGCCGCGACGAGTCCGTCCGCCTGCACCCCAAGCGCCACCCCATCACGATGGAGTACACCGTCGGCTGCGACGCCGAGGGGCGGCTCACCGCGGTGCGCGCGCGGATGCTGGGGGACTCGGGCGCGTACGCATCGGTGGGCGGAAAGGTGCTGGAGCGCGCGGCCGGCCACGCCTGCGGCCCGTACCGCGTGCCCAACGTGGACGTGGAGTCGCGCGCCGTGTACACCAACAACCCCCCGTGCGGCGCGATGCGGGGGTTCGGCGCCAACCAGGCCCACTTCGCCGTCGAGGGGTGCATGGATCTGCTCGCCGCGAAGGTCGGGCTCGACGGCTGGGAGATCCGCTGGCGCAACGCGCTCACCGTCGGCGACCCGTTCACCACCGGCCAGGTGTTGGAGAAGTCGGTCGGGATCCGGAGGACCCTCGAGGCCGTCAAGCCCCACTGGGACGCGGCGCGGCGCGCCGGCCGCGCGGTGGGGATCGCCTGCGGCATCAAGAACAGCGGCATCGGCAACGGCGCCGAGGAGTGGGGGCGCGCGCGGCTGGTGGTCGAGGCCGACGGCACCGTCTCGCTCTACAACGGCTACACCGAGATGGGCCAGGGGCTGCTCACGGTGCTGGTGCAGTTCGCCGTCGAGGCGACCGGGCTGCCGGCCGCCGTGTTCGTGCCGAAGGTGGACTCGACGTTCGAGCTGGGGTGCGGGCAGACGACCGGCTCGCGCGCCACGCTGTTCGGCGGGCGGGCGGTGCTGGAGGCGGGGACGAAGCTGCGCGCGGACCTCGACGCGGGCCCGGCGTTGCGGGACCTGGCAGGACGCGTGTACGCCGGCGAGGTCGTCACCCGTGACACCACGGCCCTCGGCGCCTCCGGGCCCGTCAAGACGCACACCGCCTACGGCTATGCCACGCAGCTCGTCATCCTCGACGAGGCGGGGCACGTCGAGCGCGTCGTCGCGGCGCACGACGTCGGGCGCGTCGTGAACCCGCTCCTCTGCGAGGGTCAGATCGAGGGCTCCATCCACATGGGCCTCGGCTACGCCCTCACCGAGGAGCTGGACTGTCCCGGCGGCGTCCCCGCGACGGCGACGCTCCGGGAGCTGGGCGTGCTCCGCGCGCGCGACATGCCCGCAGTCGAGGTGATCCTCGTCGAGGAGCCGGAGCCCGAGGGACCGCTCGGCGCCAAGGGCGTCGGCGAGATCGGCCTGGTGCCGACGGCTGCCGCGGTCGCCGGGGCGCTCGAGGCGTTCGATGGCGTGCGGCGGTACGCGCTGCCGATGCGGGATTCGGCTGCGGCGCGAGCGATGAGCGTGGGGAGGCGGCGGGGCGGGGGGCGCGGAGCGGGGAGCGGGTAGCCGAAAGACGGAGGGCACGGGGGCACGGAGGCACAGGAGCACGGGGGCACCGAACGGAGCGCTCGACCTCCCGATTCTCTATTCCCGACACCGATGATTCCTCAGTCCTACCCCGCCTACCGTTCCCTGTCCCGCTCGGACTGGCGCGAGCGGGTGGAGCGGGCGCAGGCGGAGTTGGCGGCGTGCCGCTCGTGCCCGCGCGCCTGCGGGGTGGACCGCCTGCACGACAAGTGGGCCGCGTGCAAGACCGGGCGCCTGGCCGTGGTCGCCAGCTGCCACCCGCACCACGGCGAGGAGGACTGCCTCCGCGGCTGGCGGGGCTCCGGCACGATCTTCTTCGCACACTGCAATCTCCGCTGCGTCTTCTGCCAGAACTGGGACATCTCGCAGGCGGTGCGTGCCCGGCCCGCGTCCGGCGTGCCGCCGGAGGCCCTGGCCCGCCTGATGCTCGAACTCCAGGCCCTCGGCTGCCACAACATCAACCTCGTGACGCCGGAGCACGTCGGGCCGCAGGTGGTCGAGGCGCTGTCCGTCGCCGTCTCGGAGGGGCTGCGGCTCCCGGTCGTGTACAACACGTCCGCGTACGACTCCGCCAAGGGCCTCGCGCTGATGGACGGGCTGGTGGACATCTACCTGCCCGACTTCAAGCTCTGGTCGCCCGAGCGGTGCCGCCGCTACCTGATGGCCGAGGACTACGCCGAGCACGCGCGCGCCGCGATCGGCGAGATGCACCGGCAGGTGGGGCCGCTGGTGCTCGATGCCGACGGGATCGCGCGGCGCGGCGTGCTGCTGCGGCACCTGGTGATGCCGGGGATGCTCGACGAGACGCGGGCCATCCTGGAGTGGATCGCCGCCGAGCTGGGGCCGCAAACGTACATCAATCTGATGGACCAGTACCATCCGACGCACCGCGTGTCCGGCGACCGCTTCGCCGAGATCGGCCGGGGCCTCGCGTCGGCGGAGTTCCGCGGGGCGCTGGAGATCGCGCGGGGGCTAGGACTGCGACGGTTGGACGGACGGGAACCGAGGAGCCAGCACGACGCGTGAGGGCGCCAGGGTGACGGCGGGCACGGGGGCACGGGGACACCGGGGCGCGGTCCTGCGCGTGGCGGGCGGGGCGGCCCTGCTCGGTGCGCTCCTCCTCCTCGCCGTGTGGACGCGGGGGTGTACGCGGTGGCCGGCACTCTACTACATGACCGGTCCCTCGATGGAACCCTCCGTCCGAGCCCGCGAGGTCTTCACCGCGACCAGCCCCGCGGAGCCGCTGGAGCGCGGGATGCTTGGGCTGTTCCGCTACGTGGACGAAGACGGCGAGTTCACCGTGCTGCGGCGTCTCGCCGCGCTCCCCGGCGACACGATCGCGATGGACGCCGGCGCGGTGGTCCTCAACGGCGTACGACAGCCCTGGCCGTTCCGCATCGTGAACCCCGCCGCGCACCGCTCGCCGCTCGCGCGCGGCGGCGAGCTGTACGACTGGGGTCCGCTCGTCGTCCCGCGCGATTCCGTCTTCCTCCTCGCCGACACGCGCGACGTGTTCGGCTGGCCCGACTCGCGCTTCCTCGGTCCGATCGCGATCCGCGACATCGTCGCGCGCGCCTGGCGGATCGTGTGGTCGCGGGAGCCCGGACGATGGATGCGACGAGCGGGCTAATCCTACTGAGTCACTCCAGAATCCTGCTTGCTTCCCGCCGCCGCCGCGCCAATGATGAAGGCAGCAGTCGGCATGCTTCGGCTGCTGACCTTCACGCGGTACGGGGATCCCATGATGCCCTCCGCTGCCTCCCACCTGCATCGCGTCGCGGTCGTCGCCCCCGTCGCCTTCACCTCGCTCGCCTGCGATGCAGCGGAACCGGACGCGGAGGTGACGCCGGAGGCCGGAAAGGCGGGCACGGAGGCACGGCGGCACGGGGGCACGTCCGCCCTCGGCTCCCCGATTCCCGACCCCCGAGGCCCGACCCCCGACGCCCGATTCCAGATTCCCGATTCCCGATCCGCGCCACGCGCCATGCCCAGAGAGGACGTGCTCCCATGATCGTCACCCTGTCCAACGGCAGGAAGATCCCGGTCGAGATGCACAAGGTCCGGGTCGTCCAGCGCACGAACCTGGTCCCGCTCCGGCGCCGGCTCGAGGCGCTCGAGGAGGCGGGCTACAACACCTTCCTGCTGCGCACCCGGGACATCTTCCTCGACATGCTCACCGACAGCGGGACGAACGCGATGAGCGACAACCAACTCGCCGCGATGATGGTGGCCGACGACGCGTACGCGGGGAGCGAATCGTACTACAAGCTCGCCGACGCGGTCCGTGACGTGCTGGGCTTCGCCTACACCATCCCCGTGCACCAGGGCCGCGCCGCCGAGCACCTGCTCGCCAAGGTGTTCGTGAAGCCCGGCGACGTCGTGCCGATGAACTACCACTTCACGACGACCAAGGCGCACTTCGAGCTGGCCGGCGCCACGGTGCTCGAGATCTTCATCGACGAGGCGCTGAACACGCAGAGCAGCGCGCCGTTCCGCGGCAACCTCGACCTGTCGCGCTTCCGGGCGGCGATCGAGAAGTACGGCCGGGAGCGGATTCCCTTCGTGCGGATGGAGGCGACGACGAACCTCATCGGCGGCCAGCCGTTCTCGCTCCAGAACCTGCGCGACGTCAAGGCGGTGGCGGCGGAGCACGGCATCCCGCTGGTCTTCGACGGGAGCCTCCTCTCGGAGAACGCGTACTTCATCCAGCAGCGCGAGCCCGGGTACCAGGACCGGTCCATCGGCGAGATCGTCCGCGAGCTGATGGCGCTGGTGGACGTGTTCTACCTGTCGGCGCGCAAGAGCACCTGCGTCCGCGGCGGGATGATCGCCACCAACGACGCGGACGTCTTCCGGCGTGTCCGCGACTGGCTGCCGGTGTACGAGGGCTTCGCGACGTACGGCGGCATGTCCACGAAGGAGATCGAGGCGATGACGGTCGGCCTGCGGGAGATGACCGACAGCAGCGTCGCCGCCGCCGCGCCCGCGTTCGTGCAGTACTTCGTGCAGCGGCTGCTCGACAGCGGCGTGCCCGTCGTCACGCCGGCCGGCGGCCTCGCGTGCCACCTCGACGCCCGGCGCTTCCTCCCCCACGTCCCGCCGGCGCAGTACCAGGCGGGCGCCCTCGCGGCGGCGGTCTACCTCGCCTCGGGGATCCGGTGCATGGAGCGCGGGACCATCTCGATGGACCGCGACGCCGCGGGGAACGAGGTGCTCGCGGACCTCGAGCTGGCGCGGCTCGCCGTGCCGCGGCGCGTGTACACGATGTCGCAGATCGAGTACGCGGTGGACCGGATCACCTGGCTGCACCACCGCCGCGACCTCGTGAGGGGCCTGCGCTTCGTGGACGAGCCGAAGGTGCTCCGGTTCTTCTTCGGCCGCCTCGAGGCGGTGGACGGCTGGGACCGCGCGCTCGGCCGCGCGTACGAGGCGGACTTCGGGGACCCGATGCCCGGGCACGCGCCCGCGGAGGCGCTTCAGCCCACGGCGAGAGGCGAGAAGTAGAGCATCGTCAGCGCCAGCGCCACGAGCACCACGAGGGAGAGCGCGACGTCCCACGCGTTCCAGCTCGCGCGGGAGGCCGCGCGGTCCTCGGCCATCGTCGTGGCATAGGTCAGGCCGCGGAGCTGCGCCTCGGCGGGCGCCGGGGTGGCGAGGCTCACGCCCACCAAGAGGACGGCGCACGCCGCCGCGAGGAGCAGCGCGACGTAGAGGAAGTTCACCTCGGCGTACCACCGCAGCGGCCCGCCCAGCGCCTCCTTGTTCAGCTCCGTTACCAGGCGGAGCATGCCCAGCATGAATCCGCCGACCAGCGCGCTCATCGCCCCGGCCGCGTTGAGCCGCTTCCAGAAGAGCCCGAGGAAGAAGACCGCGGCGATCGGCGGCGCGAGGTACGCCTGCACGCTCTGGAGGTAGTGATACAGCTCGGAGGAGATGCCCTGCATCAGCGGGATCCAGAGGATCCCCGAGACCACGACCACGCCGGTGGCCACCCGCCCCACCAGGACGAGCCGCTGCTCCGACGCCTCCGGACGGAGCTTCCGGTATACGTCCATCGTGAACAGCGTCGAGCAGGAGTTGAACACCGACGCGAGCGAACTCATCAGCGCCGCGAGAAGCCCCGCCGCGACCAGCCCGCGCAGCCCCGCGGGCAGGAGCGCCTTCACCATCGCCGGGAACGCCTGGTCGGCGGACGGCAGATCCAGTCGCCCGGTGCGCGCCAGTGCGTGCGCGATCACGCCGGGGATCACGAAGATGAAGAACGGCAGCAGCTTGAGGTACGCGGCGAAGATGGACCCGCGCCGCGCCTAGGTCTCGTTCCGCGCGGCGAGGGCCCGTTGCACGATGTACTGGTCGGTGCACCAGTACCAGAGCCCCACGATCGGCGGCGCGAACACCATGCCGGGCCACGGGAACTCGGGATGGTCCACCGGCTGGAACAGGGTCAGGTGGTCGCGCCCCGCCGCCGCGATCAGCCCGTCCCATCCGCCGACGCGGTCCAGCCCGATCAGCGTGACGAGGGCCGAGCCGAGGATGAGCACCACTGCCTGCACCGCCTCGGTGTACACCACCGCGCGCAGGCCGCCGAGCACGGTGTACACCCCGGTCAGCAGCACGACCACGACCGCGCCGGTCCAGAAGTCCACCCCCATCAGGACCTGGAAGACGACGGCGCCCGCGTAGACGGTCACCGACACCTTCGTCAGCACGTAGCCGACCAGGCTCACCAGGGAGAGGAACCAGCGCGCCGCCGGGGTGTAGCGGCGCTCCAGGAACTCCGGCATCGTGAAGACGCGGCTGCGCAGGTAGAAGGGGATGAACACCCAGCCCAGCAGCAGCGCGAGCCACGAGTGCAGCTCGTAGAGCCCCATGACCACCCCAGAGCGGGCGCCGGTGCCGGCGAGCCCGACGATGTGCTCGGTGGGTCCCGTGTCACCCGTGTACGCGAGGATCGCGTCTCCGGCCTCGAGGCGGAACCCGAGCGCGGGCAGACCCAGGTGCTCCATCGGCTCGGTCGAGATCTGGAAGGGCCCGAGCTCGAAGCCCTCGCCGGGTCCGATCTCTCGGCACGCGAACGCCGAGCGCATCGCGGCCCGGCTCTCCTCGGAGACCAGG
>CAYLJK010000068.1:0-9364 GCA_964383975.1 uncultured Gemmatimonadales bacterium
GTGAAGAAGTCCATCCAGTACTGCACGCGATCGTGCGAGGCGTAGCTGGCGACGTCAATGTCCCACGTCGGCCCCGCCGCCGCGCCCCCGGGGCGCCCGAACATCCGCACCGCCTCGGAGCGCACCTCGCCCGTGTCCACCCGCACCCGCACCGGCGCGGCCGAGTCGGCCGCCAGCGCGTGCAGGGAATCCAGGAAGGCGTCGTCCGTCGTGTCGGCTGCGTACTTCGTGGCGGCGCGAGGGGAGGGCCGGACGTCGGCAGGACTCGCCGGCGCCGGCGGGGCCGCCCGCTCCTCCGCGACAGGCGCGGCGGCGGCCGCCGCGGCAGCCGCGGGGGCCGCCTCAGGAGCGGGTGTTGGCGCGGTCTGCTGAACAGGGAGTCCGCGGGCGCACCCCGCGAACCCGCAGACCCCGAGCAGCAGGGACAGGCGGAACAGTCGGTCGGTCATCAGGGGCGGCAATATCGCGGACTGCCGGATGACCGGTCAAGAAGACCGCGCGGCCAATCCGGCAGTCCGCCCTGCCGATCCGGCGTCAGCCGCCGCGCTGGGCGAGCTCGCGGAAACGCGCGGCGATGTCCTTCGTCACCGGTCCGACCTTCCCGCCGGAGAGCGCGCGCCCGTCGAGCTTCACGACGCCGACGACCTCGGCGGCGGTACCGGTGAGGAACACCTCATCGGCGGTATAGAGGTCGTAGCGCGTGAGGGAGGTCTCCTGCACCTCGTAGCCCGCGGCGCGCGCCACCTCGATGACCGCCGAGCGCGTGACGCCGCGCAGGATGCCCGTGAAGCTCGGCGGCGTCCGCAGCGTGCGGCCGTTGACGACGAAGACGTTCTCGCCCACGCCTTCGGCGACCTGGCCGGTGAACTCCAGCATGAGCGCCTCGTCGGCCCCCGCGTTGATCGCCTCGATCTTGGCGAGGATGTGGGCGAGGTAGTTGAGCGACTTCACGGCGGGGGGAAGGTTGTGGGAGAGCGAGACGGGCGTCGAGGCGGTGACCATCGTGAGGCCGCGCTCGTAGCGCTCCTCCGGGAAGAGAGCGATGGCGTCGGCGATGCAGAAGACCGTGGCCTTCGGGCACTTCCGGGGATCGAGCCCGAGGTCGCCGAAGCCGCGCGTCACGACCAGCCGGATGTAGGCGTCGGAGAGGCCGTTGACGCGCATGCACTCCTCGACCATCGCGGTCATCGCGTCGGGCTCCATCGGGATGGCGAGCCAGATCGCCTTGGCCGAGGCGTAGAGGCGGTCAATGTGCTGCTTGAGGCGGAAGACCTTGCCGTTGTAGGCGCGGATGCCCTCGAAGACCCCGTCGCCGTACAGCACGCCGTGGTCGTACACGGAGATCTTCGCATCGTCCTTCTCGTGGAACTTCCCGTCGATCCAGATCTTGGGCACGGGCTGCACTCGGGGCGAAAGGTGAAGAGGGTCCCGCGCGTCAGGCGCGCAGGTGGTCGGGCCGCCAGTCGCGGACCATGCGCTTGATGGCCTTCGTGTCCGTGATGCGCTCGTCCAGAACCTTGCGGGTCAGCTCGGCCAGCTCGCCGTCGCCCGCGAAGCGCAGGGCGATGAACTGCCCGCGCGTAAGCTCGCTGATCCGCCCGCGCAGGTCAGGCGGCAGGAGCCGCTCCATCCGCAGCGTCTCCTCGAGCCGGATGACACGGTCCTGCACGGTGAGGGCGAAGGCACGGGCGTAGTAGTACAGGGCCACGAAGCCGAAGCTCATGGCCAGGCCCACCCAGGCGCCGGGCCAGGTCGGGTGCCGCCACACGTGCATGACGGCGTAGCCGATGTTCAGCAGCAGGATCAGGGCGAGGAGGACGTGGTACCCGGGCACGTAGCGGGCGTGGTTGGCGTAGCTCTGGGTCTTGCGGTCGCTCACACGAAGACTCCGAACTGGTGGAGGGACGGATGACCCGGGTGGGCATCGAACCCGCGACCTGCGAAGCGCGTCCTCGGCCGGGTCCCGGTACCAACGCTACCGAGTGCCGTACACTGACGCAACGATCCCTCAGGCCAAAGCGGACTCCTGGTTCCACGAACGCTACCGCACCTCAGCGGCCCCGCCGTTCGTTCCGCCGTGGCGTGAGGGCACCCCTGGAATCCGAGTGCTCCGGTCTTCTTTCAACCTCGTGCAACCTTGTGGCTCGCGGGGGCGGCGTAGCTTGACAAGGGATCCAGCCGGGAGCGACGACCCTTCGCATGTGCGAGGGCTGGGGACTCGACACCACGACCGCCCCATCCTGTATCCGAAACGTGCGTACTGGTGACGTTCGCGCGCCCGAGACGGTCCACCGCGTCCGCACGCTCGAGGGCGCCGCCCTCGGCGCTGGACTTGGAATCCTCGCTGGGCTCTTCTCCCGGGAACTCGCCAGAGGCAACTGCGAGAGTCCGGGGTGCGTGCCATCGGTCGTCGGCGTGACCGTGGTTCCGGCGGTGGTGCTGGCAGCACTCGGGGCCCTGTTCGGTTCTGGAGTTGATGGGTGGGGGCCTGCTCCGTAACGGAGGTCATTGCGCAGCCCGCGGATTCTCGGGACGCCAACCTGGCTTGGAACCGCCGATGCTCCGTGCGGCGGCTCCCCTACGAAGTCAGCCGAGCAGGGCTGACGTCCACCCGACCTCGGCCACCTCAGCGCCGGAGGACTCGCGAACCGCGCACCCTCACGCGATTGTGGCACAATCACATAGCCCCGGCCGACGACGACCGGGGCTAACTCGTTGCGGGGCTTCATGACCCGGGTGGGCATCGAACCCACGACCTGCGGATTAAAAGTCCGCTGCTCTACCGGCTGAGCTACCGGGTCCGCCGGCCTCTAACCTCGCCAGGGGGGAGGGCCGGCACAACCCTGGTTCCACCGGCCAGGCGTCCCCCGGTGACGGCCGACCTTGCGCGTCGGGACATCCGCCCGGAAGTTAGACGCGGGCACGGCCCATCCCCCTCACACGGAGCCACCGATGAGAGTCCCTGGTCCCACGTTGCTCGCCGCCGCGCTGGGCGTCGTGGTGACGACCGCCGCCACGGCCCAGAACACGTACCAGCAGCAGATCACCCGGCAGCTCACGAATGCGGCCAACGCGATCCGGTCCCAGGGCTACAACGCCGACCGCGCGCCCATCACCGGAAGCCTGAACGACGACGCCGACCAGTCGCAGCCCATCACGCTCCAGGGCGGCATGCGCTACGCCATCGTCGGCGTCTGCGACCAGGACTGCACCGACGTGGACCTCCAGATCTTCGGGCCCGACGGCTCGAAGCTTGACGAGGACCTCGAGCTGGACGACACCCCGGTGCTGGAGTTCGTCGCGCCGGTCACCGGCCAGTACCGCCTGCGCGTGATGATGCCGAGCTGCAACCAGAACCCCTGCTACTGGGGGGCGCAGGTCTTCGTGAAGTAGGCGTCCGAGGAGCCGGGTCTTCGCATCTCCAACCGGGAGGTCCTATGCAGGTAGCGAAGCGTGTCCTGTTCACCGCCGCCGCCCTCGCCCTGTGCGCGGCGCCGGCCGTGGCTCAGAGCTCGGGCGGAGGCAAGATGGCGGTCGGCGTCGTCGGGGGACTGTACACCCTCGGCGGCGACGACTTCGAGGGCGTGGACGCGGGTATTCACTTCGAGGGGACGCTGCGCTTCACGATGTCGCCGCAGATCACCATCGGGGTCGGCGGCGGGTACAACATGAACAGCACCGACGTGGAGGGCGTTGACATGAACGTCCTCCGCGTCCTGGTCCAGCCCCGCTACACCTTCCGGATGGCGGGGGACTCGAAGCTGGCGCCGTGGGTGGCCGCTCAGGCCGAGTGGCACCGCTACAGCAGCACGATCTCGGGGACCGACGTCAGCGCCACCGGTTTCGGGTTCGGCGGCCTCGTCGGGGTCACCTACTGGACGTCGCCGACGCTGGGGCTCGAGGCCAGCGCCGGCTTCCACTCGATCTCGTTCGGGGATGCCGAGGCCGATGGCCAGACCGCTTCGGGCACGGAGGCATCGGGCACGGCGATGGGTCTACAGCTCGGGGTGGTCTTCAAGCTCGGCGGCCGGTAGTCTCCCGCCGGACGTGCGCGCGCGGCGCGCGGCTCGCGCCGCGTGACGGGGGTGAAGCTCCGCCGGTGGGTGGGGGGTCACCCCCTCGCGTTCGCCCTTCATCCCCGCTTCACGTCGGCTTCATGCTGTGGGCCCAACGTTGGGCCACGGTCGTCCGCCCGGGCAGCGCGTCCGGGCCTGGTGTGTCCGTATGTGCCAAACGTGGGAGGGTCGTATGCACTTCGCGAAGCGTGTCCTGATGGCCGCAGCGGTTCTGACACTCTGTGCGGCGCCGGCCTTCGCCCAGGGCACCGGCCCGCTGACGAAGGGCGGGCTAGGCATCGGCGTGGCAGGCGGCTACTACAGCCTCGGCGGTGACGACTTCGAGACCACCGACGCCGGGTTCGGAGGCCTGGCGATGGTGCAGTACAACCTCTCGCCGCGCTTCCAGCTGGTCGGGGGCGTCGGCATGAGCTGGCACGACGACAGCTATATCGAGGAAACGATCACCAACATGCGTGTCTCGGCGGAGCCGCGGTTCTACTTCCCGATGGCGGGGGGCAGCATGCACCCGTACATCGGCGGTCTCGCGGGCTGGTCGCGGTCGTCGGCGACGGTGAGCGGATACGACCTGTCGCAGTCGGGATTCTACTTCGGCGGCACCGGCGGTCTCCAGTTCAGCCTGGGCCCGAAGACCGCCTTCGAGGTCGCCGTGGTCCTCGCGTCCATGAGCTTCGGGGACGCTGAAGTCGACGGCGAGTCGCAGCCCGACACGGACGCGTCGGGGACGATCTTGGCTCTCCAGGCTGGCGTGGTCTTCAAGCTCGGCGGCCGGTAGTCCGGCCGGACGCGCGCGCGCGGCGCTACAGCAGCTCGCGCTGCATCACGGGGGTGAAGCTCCGCCGGTGGTGGGGCGTCACCCCCTCGCGTTCGATGGCCCGCCGGTGGACCGGCGTTCCGTAGCCGGCGTTGTGGTCCCATCCGTAGGCGGGATAGCGGCCCGCGAGCCGCCGCATCAGCCGGTCACGGACGGTCTTGGCGAGGATGCTCGCGCAGGCGATGGCGTAGCACCGCGCGTCGCCGTCCACCAGCGCCTCGTGCGCGGTGCCCAGCTCGGGCACCGGCAGCCCGTCCACCAGCACCGCGCCCGGTGTCTCGGGGAGGCGGGCCAGCGCGCGCCGCATCGCCAGCACGGTGGCGCGGCGGACGTTGAGGCGGTCGATCTCGCGGCAGGAGGCCGCCCCCACGCCGTGCGGGAGCGAGGACACGATCGCCGCCGCGAGCTGCTCGCGGCGGCGGCGGGTGAGCTGCTTGGAATCGTCCACGCCCTCAAGGAGGGGCGTGTCGGGCCCGACCAGGACCGCGGCGGCGACGACCGGGCCCGCCAGCGGGCCGCGGCCGGCCTCGTCCACGCCCGCCACGAGGCGGACGCCGCGCTCGAAGAAGCTGCGCTCGACCCGGAGGTCGAGCACCGCTACTCCTCCCGCTTTTCCCGGATGCGGGTCGCCTTGCCGCTCAGCCGGCGCAGGTAGTACAGCTTCGCGCGGTTGACCTTCCCGCGCCGCACCACCTCGACCGACGCCACGTTGGGCGAGTGGACCGGGAAGATGCGCTCGACCCCCACGCCCGCCGAGATCTTGCGGACGCTGAACGTCTCGCTGATCCCCGCGCCGCGGCGCCCGATGCACACGCCCTCGAACGCCTGGAGGCGCTCCTTGTCGCCCTCGCGGACCCGCACCATCACCTTGATGGTGTCGCCCGGCCGGAACCCGGGCAGGTCCGCCCGCATCCCCTCGCGCCGCACCGCCGCCAGCTTCTCCATGACTCACTCCTCCGTCGAGGCGCGCCAGCGTTCCCAGAGGTCCGGGCGCCGTTCGCGCGTCATGCGTTCCGCTTCCGCCTGCCGCCACGCCGCGATCCGGGCGTGGTCGCCGGAGAGCAGCACCTCGGGCACCGCGTGCCCGCGCAGCTCCGCCGGCCGAGTGTACGAGGGCGGGGCGAGCAGCCCGTCGTAGTGGGAATCGCCCGCCGCCGACTCGTGGTCCCCGAGGGCCCCCGGGAGCAGCCGCACCACCGCGTCCACGACGCACAGCGCGGCGGGCTCCCCGCCCGTCAGGACCGCATCGCCGACCGCCACCTCCTCCGTGGCCACGTGGTCGGCGACCCGCTGGTCCACGTCCTTGTAGTGGCCGCAGAGCAGGGTCAGCTGCGACCCGACGCTGTAGCGCACCGCGTCCCGGTGCGTGAACGGCCGCCCCCGCGCCGAGAGCAGGACGATCGGGGGCTGCCGCGCCAGCCGGTCCTGCATCGCGAAGAACGGCTCCGGCTTCAGCACCATCCCCGCACCGCCCCCGTACGGCTCGTCGTCCGCCGTGCGGTGCCGGTCCTGCGTGAACGCCCGCAGGTCCACGATCCGGTAGCGGACCAGGTCCCTCGCTGCCGCGCGCGCCGGGATGCTCGTCGTGAGCGGCCCGACGAAGTACTCCGGGAACAGCGTGGCGATGACGACGTCGAGCATCAGAGCTCCAGCAGTCCCGCCGGCGGCTCGATGACGACCCGCCGCGCCGCCCGGTCCACCCGCCGCACCACGCCGGCCGCGAACGGGATGAGGTGGTCCTTCCCGCCGTCCGCGCGCGCGACGCTGAGCAGCCACCCCTGCGGCGCCTCGTACACCTCCCGCACCGCCCCCACCGCCGTCCCGTCGCGCAGCTCCACGTGCAGGCCGATCAGCTCGTGGAGGTAGAACTCCCCCGCGGCCAGCGGCCGCGCCTCACCGATGGTGATGCCGAGGTAGCGCTCGCGCAGCGCGTCGAGGCCGGCGCGGTCCTCGACCCCCTCGAAGTGCAGCAGCCACGCGCGGTGGTACGCCCGGCCGCGGCGGACCGTCATCGTTCCGCCGGTGGATCGGCCCTGCCCGTCGAGCACCGCCAGCACCCGGCCCGGCACGAAGACCGCTTCCGGGGCGTCGGTCAGGGGAAAGACGAGCGCGTCGCCCTTCACCCCGTGCGGCTTCTTCAGCAGGCCGACCGCCAGGTGGGTCGGCCCCGGCATTGTCCCCTACGCCGAGACCGGCGGCTTCGGCAGCTCGGCGCCGAAGCAGCCCGCGCGCTTCAGGATGGACGCCACCGTCTCCGACGGCGTCGCGCCTCTCGCGAGCCACTGCCGCGCCCGCTCGACGTCCACCTCGAACTGCTGCGCCTTCTTCGCGCGCGGGAAGTAGTGCCCCAGCATCGCGATGAAGCGCCCGTCCCGCGGCGACTCGCTGTCGGCCACCACGATGCGGTAGCTCGGCTGGTTCTTCCGCCCGACGCGGCGCAACCGGATCCTCACGGCCATCTCACATCACTCCTCGGCCCGGCCTCACCAGGCCCCGCATGCCCTGCATCCCCTTCATCATCTTCCCCATCTCCCGGAACTGCTGGAGCAGCCGGTTCACCTCCTGCACCGGGCGCCCCGCCCCCTTCGCGATCCGCGCGCGCCGCGACCCGTTCAGCAGGTCGGGGTTGCGCCGCTCGGCCGGGGTCATCGAGAGCACGATCGCCTCGACATGCTTGAGCCGCTTCGGATCCGCGCTCCTCACCGCCTGCATCGCCTGGCGGTTCACCCCCGGGAGCATCCCGAGGAGCGACTCCATCGGCCCGAGCTTCTGCATCTCGCGCATGGCCGCGAGGAAGTCCTCGAGGTCCATGCCCTTCTTCGAGACCGCCTTGCGGGCCAGCTTCTCGGCCTGCGCGCGGTCCACCCGCGCCTCCGCCTGCTCGACGAGCGTCAGCACGTCACCCAGTTGGAGCATCCGCCCGGCAATCCGGTCGGGGCGGAACGGCTCGATCGCGTCGAGCCCCTCGCCGACGCCGATGTACTTGATCGGCGCCCGGGTGGTCCAGTAGATGGAGAGGGCCGCGCCGCCGCGGGCGTCGCCGTCCATCTTCGTCAGCACGACGCCCGTGACCTCGAGCGCCTCGTGGAACCCCTGCGCGATGCGGACCGCGTCCTGCCCCGTCATGCCGTCCGCAATCAGCAGCACCTCGTGCGGGGGCACCGCCGCCTTCAGGCGCCGCAGCTCGTCCATCATCCCGGCGTCAATGGCCAGGCGGCCGGCGGTGTCCACCAGCACGGTGCGCGCACGCGCGTGCTTCGCCGCCTCGATCCCCCGCCGCACGATGCCGACGACGTCGTCCGTCCCGCGCTCGGCGTGGATGCCCACCTTCACGCGGCCCGCCAGCTCCACCAACTGGTCAATCGCCGCCGGGCGGTACACGTCCGCCGCCACCAGGAACGGCGCCTTCTGCTCCAGCTGGAGCCGCTTCGCGAGCTTGGCCGCCGTCGTGGTCTTCCCCGAGCCCTGGAGCCCGACCAGGAAGACGATCGTCGGCGGGATGCTGGCATGGCGGATCGGCGCCTGCCGCTCCCCGAGGAGGCGCACCAGCTCGTCATGCACGATCTTGACGAGTTGCTGGCCGGGTGCCACGGTCCGCAGGGCCGGCAGGCCGACCGCCTGCTCCGTCACCCGGTCCGCGAACGCGCGGGCCACGTCATAGCCGACGTCGGCCTCGAGCAGGACCCGGCGGAGCTCGCCCAGCCCCTCGCGGAGGGCTTCCTCGGTCAAAACGCCGCGCCCACGGAGCGACCCGAGCGCGGCGGAGAGCTTCTCGCTGAGCTCCGCAAACATTAGCCTTGTAACGTACTTATGGCTCCGGCAACGGGCAACTCGTGACCCCTGAGACCTCGACGCTCCTGCTGCAAGCGGTGACCACGATCGGCGTCGGGGCCCTCTCCGGCGGCCTCACGAACGCCGTGGCCATCTCGATGCTATTCCATCCCTACGAGCCTAAGCGCCTGCTGTTCTTCACCTTCCATGGTGCCATCCCGAAGAACAAGGAGCGGCTCGCCAAGAGCATCGGCAAGACCGTCGGGGAGCGGCTCCTCACCCCCGAGGACCTGGAGCGGGAACTCACCGCCCCCGGACTGCGGGAGGCGTTCGTCGGCGCCCTGAACGGCTGGATGCACCGGGCGCTGGAGTCGGAGTTCGGGTCGGTCCGCGAGATGCTCCCGCCCACTGTCACGGTCGAGCTGGAGCGGGCCGCGGCCGAGCTGGCGCCGACCGTGGCCGACCGGTTCGTCGAGTACGCGGCCACCCCCGCGTTCCGGGACGCGGCGCGCACCTTCATCGCGCGCCAGGGAGAGGCGCTGAAGGACCGGCCGGTGGGCGAGGTCCTGACTGATGAGCGGCAGGAGCAGATCAAGGCGTGGGCGGCGAAGTCGGTGGACCAGCTCACCCGCTCCCCGGAGTTCGAGCGCGGCATCCGCGAGTTCGTGGAGCGGCAGGTGGACCGGCTCGCCGCCGACCCCGA
>CAYLJK010000069.1:0-9333 GCA_964383975.1 uncultured Gemmatimonadales bacterium
GCGTCGGACAGGCGGTGCTGCTCAAGGGCGTGCCGACGGTGTGCGCCGCGCCGCACCTGCCGCCGCTCGTGAGCGCGGCCGGGAACCCGGGCCTCGCGACCGGCGGCACCGGCGACGTGCTGTCGGGGATGGCGGCGACGTGGCTCGCCCGCCAGGCGCCGCCGCAGGTGGCGGGCGCCGCCGCGGCCCACGTGCACGGCCGCGCGGCCGAGGACGTGGCGCGCCACCGCTCGGTGCGCACCCTCCGCCCCGACGACCTGCTCGGCGTCCTGAGCCCGCTGTGGCGCGAGCTGGCCGCGAAGGAGACGACCGCCGATCCGCCAGTGCTCGCGCGGCTCGAGCCCCCGGCGGTGACGTGATGCGGCGGGCCTCCGTCCTTCTGTGCCTCCGCGCTTTCCTCGCACTGCAGCCGCTGCCCGCCCAGGTCCCGGCCTCCCGCCTCTGGCGTCCCGAGGACCGCGCGCTCCTCACCGACCTCTCGGTGGTCACGGCCGTCGCGGCGACGCGCGAGGTGGTGTACGCGGCGACGCCGAACGGGCTCGCGGTGTACGACCGCGCGTTCCGGCAGTGGCGGATGACGGTCGGCCCGCTCGACGGCTTTCCGCGCACGCGCATCACGGCGATGGCCGCCGACCCGGTGGACGGGACGGCGTGGCTGGCCGGGGCGGGGCGGTGGTTCGTGTGGGAGCCGTTCGGCCGCCGCTGGAGCGAGGGGCTGCTCCCCGGCGGCGCCACGGACCGCGTCGTGCTCGACGCGCAGGAGCCCGGCCGCGGCGCGTATTTCGGCACGCGCGCGGGCTGGTACTTCGTGCCGCGCGGCGGCGTCAGCGCGACGCCGGCGCGGCCGCCGGCCGCTTCGATCGGCGGCCTCACGGGCGCGGAGCTCCAGCGTCGCCTCCCCGCGCTGGACGTCGTGCGCCTCCAGGTCGAGCGTGACGACTTCCTCCGCACGTACCGCATCACGGCGGCGGCGCTCGTTCCCGTGACGAACGAGGTCATCCTCGGCACTGACGGCAACGGCACGTTTTCCGTGGACCCGGTCGGCTACCGCGTCGAGCACTACCCGATGGGGGTCCTGGGAGGCGTCGTCGGCGCGGTGGCTGCCTCGCGCGGCCAGCTCTGCGCCGCGGCCGACGTGCGCGTGGCGGCGGTGCGGCGGGCCATCACCTGCCTCGACGAAAACGGCGAGACAGCGACGGTCCTGGAGGGCGCGCGCGGCATCCCCGCGCTCCCGGGGACCGCCGTGCGCCGGCTCGCGGTGACCGAGCACGCGGTCTGGGCGGCGACCGACGCCGGCCTGGTCCGCGCCGATCGGCGCCGCGAGCGGTTCGCGCGACTCACCGTGAACGACGACCTGCCGTCCGACGACGTGGCGGCGCTCGCCGCGGTGCCAGAGGGCGTGTGGGTAGGGACGACGCGCGGGCTCGCGCTCGTCGCCGACACGGGCCGCGCGCCGGAGGTGGTGCGCGTCGTGCCGCTGACCCCGGTGCTGGCGCTCGTCGTGCGCGCCGACACGCTGCGGATCGGCTCGACCGTCGGGCTGCTGGCGCTCCCGCCGCTCGAGGCGTCGCCCCGGGTCGCCGTCGGTCCCGGTCCCCTGCGCGACCCGATCGTCGCGGTCGTGCCGTGGCGCGGCGGCATCGCGGTGGCGACCGCGACGCGGTTCATCGTCCGGTCGGACAGCGGCTGGGCGGTGGTGGACGCGCCGGGGCCGGGCGTGGGGACCATCGTGAACGTCGTCGCCGACGGCGACGGCCTGTTCATCGCCGGGACCAACGGCCTGGCGTGGTTCGACCCCGTGCGGCGCGCCTGGGCGGCGCTCACCAGCGCGGGGGACGTGCCGCTGCC
Source organism: uncultured Gemmatimonadales bacterium (assembly GCA_964383975.1). Lineage (GTDB taxonomy): Bacteria > Gemmatimonadota > Gemmatimonadetes > Gemmatimonadales > JACORV01 > DASXPG01. The sequence continues at coordinate 1,849 of CAYLJK010000069.1, forward strand.
CGTCGCGGACGTCGCCGCGACGCGGAGCTACCTCTGGGCGGCAACGCCGGCCGGCCTGGTGCGCTACCGCCGCAGTGTGCTGGTGCCGTGAGCCTCGAGACACCCCTCGGTCCCGGCCGCGAGTTCGACCGGATCCGCGCGATGGCCGAGCGGTGGCGGGAGCGCGCGCGGGGGCTCGGCGACGACTGCGCGTTCGTGGAGACGGGCGGCGCGACGCTCGCGATCTCGGTGGACCTCTCGGTCGAGGGGGTGCATTTCCGGCGCGACTGGCTGACGGCCCCGGAGATCGGTTACCGCGCGGCCGCCGCCGCGCTCTCGGACCTCGCGGCGGTGGCCGCGGAGCCGGTGGCGCTGCTCCTCGCGCTCGTCATCCCGGAGGAGGCGGAGGAGGCGGCCGACGGCATCGCGGACGGGGTGGGGGAGGCGGCGGCCGACGCGGGCGCCGTCATCGTCGGCGGCGATCTCTCCTCCGGCGACCGGCTGGTCGTGGACTGCTGCGTCCTCGGCCGCGCGCGACACCCGGTGCGGCGGCGGGGGGCACGGCCCGGCGACCGCCTGGTGGTGACGGGAGCGCTCGGCGGTCCGCTCGCCGCGCTCACGGCGTGGCGGGCGGGGCGGGAGCCGGATGCGGATGCGCGGCGCCGCTTCGTGCGTCCGGAGCCGCGGCACGCGGCGGCGCGCTGGCTCGCGGAGCATGGGGCGCACGCGATGATCGACGTGTCGGACGGGCTCACGTCCGACCTCGGGCACCTGGCGGCCGCGAGCGGGGTCGGTGCGCGCGTGGAGGTGGAGCGCCTCCCGGTGCACGCGTCGGTGCGCGCCGCGGCCGCGACGCTCGGCGAACCGCCCTGGCGCGTCGCCGCGCGCAGCGGCGAGGAGTACGAGCTGCTCGCCGCCCTGCCCGCGGAGGTCACCGACGCCGCGCTCGCCGGCTCGCCGGTCCCGCTCACGGTGATCGGCGGCGTCGAGGCCGGCCCCGGCGTGCGGGCGGTGGAGAGCCGGCGGGAGGTGCTCCTCCCCGCCGGCTGGGACCACTTTTCGAGCGGCTGATGCTGCGCGCGCTCTGGTACCTCGTCAACCTCACGTTCTGGACCATCACCATGGCGACGGTCGTGGTCCTGCTCGCCGTCGTCCGCTGGCCGTACCGCCCGTGGGGGCTCTACGACCGCTGCCAGCGGCTGTGGGGCCGCATGCTGGTCCGCGCGGGGAGGACGCCGGTGACGGTCGAGGGCGGCGCGCACCTCGATCTCAGCCGCCCGCACATCATCTGCGCCAACCACGCCTCGTTCTTCGACATCCTCGCCCTGTCGGCGGCGTTCCCGGTGCCGGTGAAGTTCGTGGCGAAGAAGGAGCTGTTCCCCATCCCATTCTTCGGGTGGGCGCTGCGCGCGATGCGGGCCGTCCGGCTCGACCGCCAGAACCTCAAGCAGGCGTTCACCGCCTACGAGGAGGCGGCGGCGATCATCCGGCGGGACCGGCTGCACGTGATGGTCTTCCCCGAGGGGACGCGCACCCGCACCGGCGAGCTGTTGCCCTTCAAGAAAGGGCCCTTCGTGCTCGCCGTCAGCTGCCAGGCCGATGTCGTGCCGGTGTATGTGGGCGGGACGTTCGGGATCCTCCCCAAGGGCTCGGTGCGCGTGCGGCCGCATCCGATCGTCATCGCGATCGGCGAGCCGATCAGCTCCGTGGGCCTCACCTACGACGACCGCGAGGCGCTGAGCGCGCGCGTCGAGGCGGCGATCCGCGCGATGCGCGCGCGCGTCGAGGCGCAGCTCGCCGCGCGTTGAGGCGCCCGACGGCGCGGAGTACCTTTCCAGCCACCTATGAGCACCATCATCGAAGTCCATGCGCGCGAGATCCTCGACAGCCGGGGGAACCCGACGGTCGAGGCCGAGGTCACGCTGGCCACGGGCACGGTGGGCCGCGCCGCCGTGCCGTCCGGCGCCTCCACGGGTGAGCGCGAGGCCATCGAGCTGCGCGACAACGACGCCGAGCGCTTCGGCGGGAAGGGCGTGCTGGAGGCGGTCCGCAACGTCAACGAGGTGATCGGGCCGCGGCTCGAGGGCTTCGAGGCCACCGACCAGATCGGCGTGGACGAGGAGCTGCTCGAGCTCGACGGCACCGACAACAAGGCCCGCCTCGGCGCGAACGCGCTGCTCGCCGTGTCCATGGCCGTCGCGCGGGCGGCGGCCGACGACGTGGGCGTGCCGCTCTACCGCTACCTCGGCGGCGTCATGGCGCACGTCCTTCCGGTGCCGATGATGAACGTGCTGAACGGCGGGGCGCACGCCTCGAACAACGTGGACGTGCAGGAGTTCATGGTCGTGCCGGTCGGCGCGGACAGTTTCGCCGAGGGGCTGCGCGCCGGGGTCGAGGTGTTCCACGCCCTCAAGAAGGTGCTCGCGAAGCAGGGGCTCTCGACTGCCGTCGGCGACGAGGGCGGCTTCGCGCCCAACCTCGCCTCCAACGAGGCGGCGCTCGACGCGCTCATGACCGCGATCCAGACCGCCGGGTACGCGGCCGGGCAGGACGTGGTCATCGCCCTCGACGTGGCCGCGAGCGAGCTGTACCAGGACGGCACGTACGTGTTCAGGAAGGGCGGCGGGGCCGAGAAGCGAGCCGAGGAGATGATCGCGCTGTACGAGGGCTGGGTGGACCGGTACCCGATCGTCTCCATCGAGGACGGGCTCGCGGAGAACGACTGGGAGGGATGGGCGGCGCTCACGCAGCGGCTGGGAGGGCGCATCCAGCTCGTCGGCGACGACATCTTCGTGACGAACCCGGAAATCCTGGCCGACGGGATCGAGCGCGGCATCGCGAACGCCATCCTCATCAAGCTGAACCAGATCGGGACGCTGACCGAGACGCTGCGCTGCATCGACCTGGCGAAGCGGAACGGCTACGGGAACGTCATCTCGCACCGCTCCGGGGAGACCGAGGACGCCTTCATCGCCGACCTCGCGGTGGCGACGGGCGTGGGGCAGATCAAGACCGGGAGCGCCAGCCGCTCGGACCGGGTGGCGAAGTACAACCAGCTGCTGCGCATCGCCGAGGAACTGGGGGAGTCGGGGACGTACCCGGGGGGCTCGCTATACCGCCGCTGAGGCGCATCATCGGGGGGGCCGCCGCGCTCGCCCTCGCGGCGCTGGCGGTGGAGGGCGGGGAGTACGGGACGCGCGACTACCGGGCCCTCAAGCGCCAGGTGCGCGCGGAGCAGGAGCGGATCGCGCAGCTGCGCCGGGAGCTGGACTCGCTCCAGCGGGTGGAGCACGCCCTGAAGACGGACCCGGTCACGCAGGAGCGGGTCGCGCGGGAGGTGTACGGCATGATCCGGGACGGCGAGCTGCTCTACCAGGTGGTCCCCGCGGACTCCGCGCCGGCCCCGAACCGGCGCTGACGCACGCTTGACTGGCCCTTCCGGGCCGGGTAGCTTTGTGACACTCGACGCGGGGTGGAGCAGCCTGGTAGCTCGTCGGGCTCATAACCCGAAGGTCGCGGGTTCAAATCCCGCCCCCGCTACTCGAAAGGCGGCCGCGTCGGCCGCCTTTCTCGCGAACATAGGCCCCGGCGTTCTGCGCGCGCAGGCGCCGCGGTGCCACCCCGCCAGAGTAGCTCAGCTGGTTAGAGCAGCGGAATCATAATCCGCGTGTCGGGGGTTCGAGTCCCTCCTCTGGCATCATGACGAACGGGCCGCCCGCGGGCGGCCCGTTCCCCGTTCACGCATGTTGGCCGTCAGAAGCCGACGCTGATGCCGACCCCGAGCACCATCTTGAGCGCATCCTTGATGTCGTCGTCGAGCGGCATCCGGACGAAGGCCGTCGGCCGGATCCTCGTCCCCTTGTAGGTGCCCGAGAGGACGATCTCGTGCGCCGACCGTTCGCCGAAGTCCCCGCCCTCCTCCGTGGCGAGCCAGCGGCCGTGGAACACGACCAGGACCCCGAACGTCGGCATCTCGAAGCCGCCGCCCGCCTCGTAGTTGAGGAACACCTCCACGTCCCCCTCCTTCGGGATCATGACGTGCGGAGCGTGTCCGATGCTATACCGGAGTCCGCCCGGCTGGACACGGTCCATGGAGACCGCGCCCCGCGCGGTCCACACCTCCGGCGCGAACGCCTCGAACCGGTAGTAGTCCGTGAGGACGGCGGTGAAGACGGTCACCTGCGGCACATCGTTGCCCACGAACGGCGGTCGCAGACCCAGCTCGACCTGCCCGCCGCCGACGCCGGCGCGGAAGCCGATGTACGGATTGCCGATCTCGGTGCCGTCCTCCGCCAGGCCCCCCTCGACGCTGTTCATCAGGACGGGCACCTCCAGGATGAGCGACGACCTCGCGCCGAACCTGAGACGTCCGCCCAGCTCGAAGCTCCACGTCGAGAGACCTTCACCTTCCCACGAGGGCCGCTGCACCGTGGCCCAGAAGGCCCGCGGCTGGCTGTGGTCCATCCATGCCTGCTGGGCGCTCGCCGGTGTCGCGAACAGGACCACGGCGGCCGTCCCCACTGCGGATCGCAGCACGATGGGGCGCATAGGGTCGCTCCTCCGAGTGGGATGGGCGCTCCATGCGCCCGGTGCTTTCGGTTGAATAGGGGCGCCGGCCTGGCAGGCGTCAAGGCGGTGGTGAGCCAGCTCACGCGCTTAACACCCCAGGGGGTGCGACCGTCAGAATGGGCAACGAACGACCTGGCGGCCCGGCCGCCTGCCCACTCCAGGAGGACAGATGCATCGCAACCCCCTCATCGCCCTGGCGGCCATCGGTGTGCTTGGTCTCGCCGCCTGCTCGGACTCGACGGAACCGACGGCCCAGTTGGTTACTGACGAGGTCATCAACGCCGACGTGGCCCAGGCCGCCGGAGACGCGATCGCTCTCGACGTCCAGAACCTCATCGGCGCCGAGCTGCAATTCGGCCTGCCGGGGAGCGTGCCTGCCGTCCTCGGCGGACCGCCCGGGGATCCCACCCTCCCGCCCGGCGTGGACGTCACCCGCGCCCGGACCTGCTATGACGCGGACGGCGCCGCGCAGGCGCAGTGCGACCCGCTCACCACGGCGACCATGCTGCTCGAGATGACGATGCACGGCACCTTCACGCGCGTGCACCAGCGGCCGGCCGGTTCGGACACGGTCACGGCGTCCATCCATCGCGCCCGGACGACGGAGATCAGCGGGCTGCTCGGTCAGGAGACGTTCCGCGTCCACGACGGGGTCGGGACCAGCCACGACACGACGCTCTTCACCGATGGCACCCGGTCCCGGAAGGTCGAGGAGTCGTCGGTGGACTCGACGATCGCGATCCGCTTCAACCTGCCCCGCGACCTCAACCCGTGGCCGGTCTCGGGGACGATGGTCCGGCGCGTGAGCGGCCAGGTGACGCTCACCGGGCCCAACGGGTCCGGGACCCGCACCTTCGACCGGCGGGTGTCCGTGACCTTCCCGGCGGATGCGCAGGGGAACGTGCCGATCACGATCAACAGCACGACGTGCACGCTGAACCTGGTGACCCACCGCGTGGTCTGCCCGTAGCGAGGCCGGGACCTGAGCGGGGACCGAGGCCCGGGCGAGCGCCCGGGCCTCGGTGTTTGCGCAAACGCGTGCGGGACGATACGTTCGCGCTCGCACGTCACCGTAAGGAGTGGTCCATGTTCCGCCGCAGCATCCCGGCCGTCGCGCTGCTCGTCCTCGCGGCCTGCGTCCCGAAGGAACGTCCCATCAACCCCACCGAGAACGCCGCCATCAGCGACAGCGTCACCACCGCCATCGGCGAGATCGTTACGGCGTTCGGCGCGCGGGACGTCGCCAAACTGCTGAGCTACTACGCCCCGGGGGAGGTCACCGTCGCCGAGTTCGGGGCGGTCTATCCCACGCGTGATTCCCTTGAGCGCGCGGCGAACGCGTTCTGGGGGGCGCTGCGCAGCGCCGCGTTCACCCAGGAGACCCCGCGGGTACAGGTCCTCGCGCGCAACGTGGTGGTGTACACCGTGAAGATGAGCGGGACCACGGTGGACACCATGGGAACCAGCGTGAACTGGAACATCGCGTGGACGAGCGTCTGGCAGCGCCTGCCCGAGGGCTGGAGGATCGTGGCGGAGCACGCCTCCGCGCCGCTGCCGCCGCCATCGCCGCCTTCTCGCCGCCGCTGATACGGCGGGCGCTCGCGCCGGCGGCGGCGCTGCTGCTCGCCGCCTGCGTCCGGGTGCGAGTCAACCCGGACGTGGCGGAAGCGCCGGTCGCCGCCGCGCAGCGGGCGGCCGAGGATCTCCTCGCGCACGGCGCCGCGGCCTGGAACCGGGGCGACCTCGACGGGTTCGTCTCCGACTACGCCGAGGACGCCACGTTCGTCACCTCCCGCGGGCTGGTGCGCGGCCGCGCCGCGATCCGCGAACGTTACGCGCCGCGCTTCGCCCCCGGTACCGCGCGCGACTCGCTGTCCTTCCGCGACATCCGCGCCCGCGTCGAGGGGGATGCGGTCCAGACCGTGGCGTGGTGGGTGCTGAGCCGCGGCGATTCCGTCACCGCCACCGGCCCCACGTCGCTCCTGCTGCGTCGCGCCGGGGGACGCTGGCGCATCGTGCACGACCACTCCAGTTGAGCCGGCCGGGGCCCCGGGCCGTTGACGGCGCCGCGCAGGCGGCGTAACGTCGGCGCGCGTGCTCGCCCGCCTCGGCTGGGACCCGCTGTGGGCCGCCACGGCCCTGCTGTGCCTCGTCTACGCCGCCATCGTCGTGGACCGCCTCAACCGCGCCATCATCGTGGGCCTCGGCGCGTGCCTGGCGATCGTTCTCGGCCTCCTCACGCAGGACGAGGCGATCCACGGCGTGGACTTCAATACGCTCATGCTGCTCACCGGGATGATGCTCATCGTGGGCGTGGCGAAGCGCTCCGGCATCTTCCAGTACGCGGCGATCCGCGCGGCGAAGGCCGTCCGGGCCAGCCCGGCGGGGATCCTCCTCCTCCTCGGTCTCATCACGGCGGTCGCCTCGGCGCTCCTCGACAACGTCACCACCGTCCTGTTGATCGTCCCCGTCACGCTCGCGGTCACCCGCGAGTTGGGCGTGCCGGCGTTCCCGTTCCTCCTCATCGAGGTGCTCGCGGCGAATGTCGGCGGTACGGCGACGCTCATCGGGGACCCGCCCAACATCATCATCGGCTCGGCGGCCGGGCTGACGTTCAACCAGTTCGTGGTCCACTGCGGGCCGCCCGTCCTCGTCATCCTGGTGGTGCAGTCGGCGATCGCCCACCTCGGGTGGGGCCGGGGGCTGCACGCGACGGACGAGGCCCGCGCCCGCGTCATGGCGCTCGACGAGCGGGAGGCGATCACCGATCCGCGGCTGATGCGCCACGCGCTCGCGGTGCTGGCCGGCGTGATCGCCGCGTTCGTCGGCGCGCGGGTCATCGGTCTGGAGCCGGGGACGATCGCGATGACGGGCGCGGCCGTGCTCGTGCTCGCGGAGAACGCCGGCAGCACCCGGGAGGCGCAGACCCATCGCGTC
>CAYLJK010000070.1:0-9076 GCA_964383975.1 uncultured Gemmatimonadales bacterium
AGGCGCCGCACCAGCCGCGCGTCGTACGCCCGGCCGAGGGCGTCCTCCTCCTGGAACGGCCGGGTCACGTGCTCTCGGCCGCGAGCGCCGCCTCGGCCTCCTCGAGCCGGCCGTGCAGCATCCGGTAGAAGAGCCACGACCCGAAGGTCACGGTGGCGTAGCTGGTCGTGAACCGCCAGATGATGGTGTACGCGGGGAGCAGCGCTCTCGGGACGTACACGCTCATGAGCGCCGCCGAGAGCGCCTCGGCCGCGCCCGCGCCGCCGGGCGTCGGGGCGAAGTACAGCAGGAACGCGATGACGACCTGGACGACGAGCACGTCCACGAAGTGCGCCTGGAGCCCCAGCGCGCGCATCGCCACGTAGCCGGCGATGAGGCGGTTGGCGTGGGCGAAACCGCTCGTCACGACGCCGAAGGCGGTGGTCAGCCAGCCGCGGCCGCGGAAGTACGCCACCAGCGCGTCGTGCATCCGGTCCACCGCCGCCCGCAGCGCCGCGATCCGCTCCGCGACGCGCTCGCCACGGTGCCGCAGCAGCCATTCGATGACCGCGTGGAAGAGCCGGCGCGTCGTGCCCGGGAAGACGATCATCAGCACCATCACGAGGCCGATGGCCCCGAACACCGCCACGCTCCCCCGGAACACGTCGTACAGCGAGATGTTGACGAGCGGCACGCCGTGCGCCCGCAGCGACCGGCCGGCGCCGAACCCCACGGCGAGGGGGCCCGCCATCGCGAAGAAGACGATGGTCGTGAAGAAGCCGATCAGGGCCGCGATCATCGCGATGGGAACGGGGACGCCGCCGCGCTTCATCGCGTAGATCATCATCGGCGCGCCGCCGGCGCCCGACGGCGTCAGGTACATCGCCCACGCCGACAGCCCGCCCGCCGCCACCATCGGCCAGAAGCGGGTGTCCCGGTGCACGTGCCGCGTGAGGAGCCAGAGCCGGAAGCCGCCGCCGATCCAGTCGGACGAGGCGAGCGCGAGCGCCGCGAGCAGCCACAGCGGCTGCACGCGCGCGAAGGCGTCGAGCGTCGTTCGCCACGCGCCCGTATAGGCGAGGAGCGCCGCGACGCCGAGCACGGAGACGAGAGCGAACAGCTGGAGGCCGCGCCGGAGCAGGCGCGGCGTGAGCAGGCCGGCCGCCATGGACCCCGGAAGCTAGCGCGCTTGAGGCCCCCCGGCCATCCCGCTAGCGTTCGCAGGTTGTGGACCGACAGCTCGTCGTCCGGGGTGCCCGGCAACACAACCTGCGCGGCTTCACGCTGGCCCTGCCGCACCGCCGGCTCATCGTCCTGACCGGTCCCTCGGGCTCCGGGAAGTCGTCGCTCGCCTTCGACACGATCTACGCGGAAGGCCAGCGCCGGTACATCGAGTCGCTGTCCACCTACGCGAAGCAGTTCCTGGAGCGGATGCCGCGCCCGGCCACCGACGGCATCGAGGGGATCGCGCCCGCCGTGGCGATCGAGCAGAAGAACCCGACCACCTCCAGCCGCTCGACGGTCGGCACCGCCACCGAGATCTACGACTACCTGCGGCTCCTCTGGGCCCGCGCCGGCCGCGTCCACTGCGTCGCTTGCGGCGCCCCGGTGCGTGCGGACACCGTCCAGGAGGTAGTGGACGCGCTCGAGGCTCCGCCGCTCGGGGAAGCGCCGCTCACCATCGCCTTCCCGCTGCCGCCGGCGGTCAAGGCCGCGCACGCGCAGATCGTCCTCAACCTCCAGGCGATGGGCTTCATCCGGGTGCTGCTCGACGGAGCCGTACACCGGCTCGACGAGCTGCCGCCGCGCGCCGACCTGGCGCGCGCGCGCGGCGTGCTCGTCGTCGTGGACCGCCTGGCGCCGGCCGGCAACGCCGACCGCCTCGCGGAGGCCGTCGCCACCGCGTTCACCGAGGGCGAGGGCGTCGCGGTGGCGCGCGGGCCGGACGGCGCCGAGCGCCGCTTCTCCAGCGACCCGCGCTGCCTCTCGTGCGGCGCCCGCGCGCCGGTGCTCACGCCCGCGCTCTTCTCCTTCAACCACCCGACCGGAGCATGTCCCGGATGCAACGGCTTCGGCGCCGTGCTCCAGTACGACGAGCGGCTCATCGTGCCGGACCCGGGGAGGACCGTGGGCGACGGCGCCATCCACCCCTGGACGAAGCCGCGCTACGACGGCCGGCGCCGCATCCTCCGCAACGCCTGCCGCGACGCCGGCATCCCGGCCGACGTGCCGTGGCGCGACCTGCCGGCGGCCGCGCGTCACTTCCTCCTGCACGGGCGGAAGGGCCGCTTCCTCGGCATCTTGCCGTTCCTCCAGCGGCTCGAGCGCAAGCGCTACAAGCAGTACGTCCGGGTCTTCCTGCGGCAGTACCAGATGGCCATCGAGTGCCCGGGGTGCGGCGGGCGACGGTTGCGACCGGAGGCCCTGGCGGTCACCGCCGGAGGCCGCACGATCGGGGAGGCGGCCGCGCTCACCGCCGACGCCCTCCTCGACTGGCTGCGCGCGCTCGACCTCACGGCGCATGAGCGCGCCGTCGCCGCGCTCATCCTGGAGGAGCTGGAGCAGCGCCTCGGCGTGCTGCACGACGTCGGCCTGGGGTACCTCACGCTCGATCGCCAGACCCGCACCCTCTCCGGCGGGGAGGCGCAGCGCATCTCGCTCGCGAACGCGCTCGGCGGCAAGCTCACCGACACCCTCTACGTCCTCGACGAACCGACCATCGGGCTCCACCCGCGCGACACCGACCAGCTCCTCGCCCTGCTGCGCCGCCTCGCCGACCAGGGGAACACGGTCCTCGCCGTCGAGCACGACGCCGCGGCGATGCGCGCCGCCGACTGGCTCGTCGAGCTCGGCCCCGGCTCCGGCGAGCAGGGCGGCCACCTCGTCTTTGAGGGGACGTTCGAGGAGCTGCAACGCAGCGGCACGCTGACGGGCAGCTACCTCGCCGGCGACCGCGCCATCGCCGTCCCGTCGGCGCGGCGCCGCGCGGGCCCCCGCTGGCTCACCGTCGAGGGCGCCAGCGCGCACAACCTCCGGGACCTCACCGTCGCCATTCCGCTCGGTACGCTGACGGCCGTCACCGGCGTCTCGGGGTCGGGGAAGTCCACCCTCGTCACCGACGTGCTCTTCCGCCACCTGGAGCGACACTTCGAGGGACGCCACTCCGCCAAGGAGCACCTCGGCGAGGTCGTGGGCACGGTGCGGCGCATCACCGGCCTCGAGGGCCTCGACGGCGTCGCGCTCGTGGATCAGTCGCCCATCGGCCGTACCCCGCGGTCCAACCCCGTCACCTACGTGAAGGCGTTCGACGAGATCCGCGAGCTCTTCGCCGCGCACCCCGTGAGCCGCGCGCGCCGCTACGACGCCTCGACCTTCTCGTTCAACGTCGGCGGGCGCGGCCGCTGCGACGTGTGCGACGGCGCCGGCCACGTGCAGGTCGAGATGGTCTTCCTCGCCGACGTGTTCGTCCCGTGCGAAGCGTGCGGCGGCCGCCGCTACCGTCGCGAGGTGCTCGACGTGACGCTGCGCGGGTACTCGATCGCCGACGTGCTCGAGTTCACCGTGGACGAGGCGATCCGGCGCTTCCGCCACCAAGAGCGCCTCGGCCGCGCGCTCTGGCACCTCTCGGAGGTGGGCCTCGGCTACCTGCGCCTCGGCCAGCCCGCCACCACCCTCTCCGGCGGCGAGGCGCAGCGCCTCAAGATCGCCCGCGAGCTGGCGGCGGCCGGAAGGCGCCGCGGGCGCAAGCTCTACATCCTCGACGAGCCCACGACGGGCCTGCACGTGGACGACGTGCGCGTCCTCCTCGGCGTCCTCGACCGGCTCGTCGACCAGGGCAACACCGTCGTCGTCATCGAGCACCACCTCGACGTCATCAAGAAGGCGGACTGGGTCATCGACCTCGGCCCCGGCGCCGGCGATGACGGGGGACGCGTGGTCGTGGCGGGGGCCCCGGATGTGGTGGCGGCGTGCGCGGACTCGGCGACGGGGAGGTATCTGCGGGAGGTGATGGGCGATCGGCGATCGCCTCTCACGCATCACCGCCCGACCTATTAGCTTCGGGCGCATGCCGCGCCCCACGCTGCTCGTCGCCGGGCTCCTGGTTCTCGCCGCCGCCTGCGGCGGCCGGAACCGTCCGGCGCCGCCGGCGCCCGTCGCCGCGGGCGATTCCGCCGTCGTGTTGCCGCTCCGGCCGGGCGACGTCATCAAGGTCACCGTCTTCGGGCACACCGACCTCTCCGGCGAGTACCCGATCGACGAGAACTGGAAACTGATCCTCCCGATGATCGGGGAGATCGACACGCGGAACATGACCGTGCCGGAGCTGCGCGCGCGCATCCGCGCCGAGTTCGGCCGCCTCTACACCCAGAGCTTCATCGCCGTCGTCCCGCTCTTCCGGGTCGCCGTGCTCGGCGAGGTCAACCGGCCGAGCCTCTACTCGGTGGACCCGACGATGACGATCTACGACGTGCTCGCCCTGGCGGGCGGCACGACCCGCAACGCGCGGGAGCGCGACATGCGGCTCATCCGCGACGGCGCCCAGCTCGCCGCCCCGGTGGAACCCGCCGCTCTCGCCCGCGCCACGCTGCGGGAACTCGGCGTCCGCTCGGGGGATCAGATCATCGTCCCGCGGCGCCTGCTCACCTACGAGTTCTGGATCATCGGCCTGCAGCTGCTCAACACGGTGCTGCTCGCGTACACCGTGTTCCGCTGACGTTGACGCGCGCCGCGGCGCTGTCTACGATTCACAGCTGTCCCGGTCCCGAGTAGCTCAGCTGGTAGAGCAGCCGGCTGTTAACCGGCGGGTCGGGGGTTCGAGTCCCTCCTCGGGAGCCATGTACCACCAGGGCCTTCTTCGCCAGCCGGCGGAGAAGGTCCTTCTCGTGCGGGTTGGCCCCCCCCTTCCCCGACGACGGAAGGGCCTCCGCGCTGGCGCCGGTCTGATGATTTCGTGATCCCGATTGATACCAAAGGCGCAGCACGTGCCTCGCCAGGGCACGGAATGCCACCACAAGCCCACTCGCAGGTTGACTGGTATGTATTCTGTGCGGCCGATCTCCGTGACCGTCTCCACGAGTTGGCCAACGGCGCGCAGCCTTCCGGCACGCTGAACCAGGGGCTATGGGGCACGAGATGATCGGCGGGGAACAGGAGCTGCGCCGGAGTCCACGGAGCGGGAATCGGGGACAAACCATGAGCCACGGAGCCATCGTTTCGCCTCGCGCCGGGATCCGATTCGACCGCAACGAGCTGGCAGGCGCCTTCGGCGACATGGGAACCGACCTCCCGCTGCTCGTCGGAATCACGCTGGCGGCCCGTCTGGACGGGGCCAGCGTGCTCGTCATGTTCGGCATCATGCAGATCCTGACCGGCCTCGTGTACCGCCTGCCGATGCCGGTCCAGCCGCTGAAGGCGATGGCCGCGATAGTGATCGCCCAGTCGGTGTCCGGATCCGTGCTCTACGGCGCCGGCCTCGCCATCGGGCTCTCCATGCTGCTTCTCGCCGCGACCGGGCTGCTCGACTGGCTGGCGCGGATCGTGCCGAAATGCGTCGTCCGTGGGATCCAGTTGGGGCTCGGGCTCCAGCTGGCGTCGGTGGCCCTCGGCCGGTTCGTACCGGCGGACGGCGTCCCCGGGTACGGGCTCGCCTTGGGGGCCTTCGTCGTTACGGTACTCCTGCTCGGGAACCGCCGCTGGCCCGCCGCGCTCCCGGTGGTGTTCCTCGGCGTCGCCTACGCGGCCGTCTTCAGGCTCGACGGCGGGCGGCTCGCCCAGGACTTCGGATTCCGGCTCCCGGCCCCGCAGGCGCCGCGACCGGACGACATTCTGGCGGGGTTCCTCTTGCTGGCGCTGCCCCAGATTCCGCTCTCCGTCGGCAATTCGGTGCTGGCCTCCCGGCAACTGATCGAGGATCTCTTTCCCGATCGGCGCGTAACGATCCGCAAGATCGGCGTCACCTACGCGCTGATGAATCTGGTGAATCCCTGGTTCGGCGGCGTGCCCACGTGCCACGGATCCGGGGGGATTGCGGGCCACTTCGCGTTCGGCGGCCGCACCGGGGGATCGGTGGTCATCTACGGCACGCTCTTTTTGGTCTTCGGGCTGTTCTTCGGAGCGGGGTTCGATCACCTGGTGCGGGCCTTCCCGCTGCCCGTCCTGGGCGTACTGCTGCTCTTCGAGGCGCTGGCGCTCATCTGGCTGGTCCGCGACACGGCAACGGCCGGCCACGAGTTCGCGATCACGCTCCTGGTGGGTGTGCTCGCCGTGGGGCTGCCGTACGGATACGTGGTAGGGATGATCGCGGGGACGGTGCTCGCGCGGCTGGGGAAGCGAACCAGGCTCGTCAGTGGCGAGAGCGGTCCGGCAGATTAGGCCCACGCTCCGCGGTCGCCTGGCGCGTCCCAACGGTCCGTTCGCGGCAGGCAGCCACAGGCGCGCCGTCTCCGGGCCTGCTCGTTGGGCGAAGTCGCGGCCGAGGAGACGGTTGCGCTGACTCTCCGCCAGGCCGGCATCGCCGACCCACAGAGCGAGCAGGGCCGCTCCGGACGGGTCGTCAGCGGTGCGGCCCGCTCCTCATCAGTCCCCGCTCGCTCTTCCCGCTCCGGCACGCGCCGGCGGCCCGCAGTAGATTGTTGGGCGCCCATGACCGTTTCATTCTGCAACGACCACGCCGGTTGAGTACCGACCCCTCGAGCAAGCCTCCGGCCCAGGGACGCTACCTGGCCATCCTGGCCCTCGGCGCCCTCGGCGTCGTGTACGGCGACATCGGCACGAGCCCGCTCTACGCGCTCCGGGAGTGCTTCTCCGGACCCGCCGCCGTCGCCCCCACTCGCGAGAACGTCCTCGGGATCCTGTCGCTGATCTTCTGGTCGCTGACCGCGCTCATCTCCGTCTGGTACCTGATGGTGGTGATGCGGGCCGACAACCGCGGCGAGGGCGGGATCCTCGCGCTCACCGCGCTCTTCGGACCGCTGCGCGGCCTGAAGCTCGGGGAGCGACGTCCACTCTACATGGCGCTGGGGATCTTCGGCGCGGCCCTGCTCTACGGCGACGGGATGATCACGCCGGCCATCTCGGTGCTCTCGGCGGTCGAGGGGCTCAAGGTCGTCACGCCGGTCTTCGAGCCGTACGTCGTGCCCATCGTGCTCGTGATCCTGGTGGCGCTCTTCGTGGCGCAGCGCCACGGCACGGCGAAGGTGGGGTATTTCTTCGGGCCGATCACTTTCATCTGGTTCGTGGTGATCGGGGTCCTCGGCGTGGCAGGCCTCCTGCACGACCCGCACGTGCTGGCCGCCGTGAACCCGCTGCGCGCGGTGCGGTTCTTCCAGGCGAACGGCTTCGCCGGCTTCGAGGTCCTCGGGGCGGTCTTCCTCTGCGTGACGGGCGGCGAGGCCCTCTACGCGGACATGGGGCACTTCGGACGCCGGCCCATCCGCCTCGCCTGGTACAGCCTGGTGCTGCCGGCGCTGCTGCTCAACTACTTCGGTCAGGGCGCGCTGCTGCTGCACGACCCCTCGGCGGCGGTGAACCCGTTCTACCGCCTGGCGCCGTCGTGGGGCGTCCTCCCGATGGTCGTCCTGGCCACCGCGGCCACCGTCATCGCCTCGCAGGCGGTGATCACGGGCGCCTTCTCGCTGACGCGGCAGGCGGTGCAGCTGGGGCTCTCCCCGCGCCTCGCCATCCGGCACACCTCCGCCCGCGAGATCGGGCAGATCTACGTCCCCTCGGTGAACTGGGCGCTCCTCGTCTCGACGATCGCCCTGGTGCTCGGCTTCCGGACGTCGAGCAACCTCGCGGCGGCGTACGGCGTGGCGGTGACGGCCACGATGGCCATCACCACGTACCTGACGTGGCGGGCGATGGTCCGCATCTGGCGCGTCCGCCTGGCGGCGGCCACGGCGCTCGCGGCGGTCTTCCTCTCGATGGACCTCTCCTTCTTCGGCGCCAACAGCCTGAAGATCCCGCACGGGGGCTGGGTGCCGTTGCTGGTCGCCGCCGTCGGGTATCTGCTGCTGACCACGTGGCAGCGGGGGCGGCAGCTGCTCTCCGCCCGGCTCAACGAGGTCGCCGTCCCCCTGCCGCTCCTGCTCGGCGATCTCGAGGCCGAACCGCCGACGCGCGTGCGCGGGACGGCGGTGTACCTGACGGCGCAGCCCGACGGCGTGCCCTACACCCTGCTCTACAACCTGCGGCACAATCAGGTGCTCCACGAACGGATCATCTTCCTCACGGCGATCATGAAGGAGATTCCACGGGTGCCGCCCGGGGAGCGGGTCGGGATCGAGCGCATCGCCGAGGGGTTCTACCGCATCACGGCGTCCTACGGCTTCCTGGAGGAGCCCGACGTGATGGAGGTGCTCGCCCTCTGCAGGGAGAAGGGGCTCGAGGTCCCCGTGGAGGCCACCTCGTTCTTCGTCGGCCGGGAGACGCTCCTCTCCACCGACCGCCCGGGGATGCCGATCTGGCGCGAGCGACTGTTCGCCGTGATGTCGCGCAACACGCCGCGCGTGATGATGGCGTGGAACCTGCCCGTCGAGCAGGTCATCGAGATCGGGGCGCAGATAGAGCTATGAGCGGGGGGCGGGAGGACGGGACTCGCGAATCGGGATCCGGGAATCCCCCCGTGGATCCCGGCGCGGCGTTCCGCGCGCTCGACGTCCGGGTGGGGAGGATCGTTCGGGCGGAGCCGCACAGCGCCGCGCGGGTGCCCGCCTGCATGCTGTGGCTCGACTTCGGCCCACTCGGCGAGCGCACTTCCAGCGCGCAGCTCACCGCCCTCTACCGTCCCGAGGATCTCGTCGGGCGGCTCGTGCTCGCCGCCGTGAACCTCGGCACGAAGCGCATCGCCGGCTTCGCCTCGGAGGTGCTCGTCCTGGGCGTCCCCGACGCGGAGGGACGCGTCGTCCTGCTCCAGCCGGACCGCGAGGTCCCGCTCGGCGGCCGGATGTACTGACGGCGCGGACCCTCCCACCGTCCCGTCCGGCATGACCTCCATCGGCTCGCCGCTGCTCTGGACCGGCTTCCTCGCGTTCATCCTGCTGATGCTCGCGCTCGACCTCGGCTTCCATCGCCGGTCGCACGTCATCGGCTTCGGCGA
>CAYLJK010000070.1:9086-9313 GCA_964383975.1 uncultured Gemmatimonadales bacterium
CTGGGCTGGAGCGGCTTCTGGATCGCCCTCGCCCTGGTGTTCAACGTGGGCGTCTGGCGGTGGTTCGGTCCGCAGGCGGGGCTGGAGTTCCTGACCGGCTACCTCATCGAGAAGTCCCTGTCGGTGGACAACGTCTTCGTGTTCGCCGTGCTCTTCTCGTCCTTCGGGGTCCCGGCGCAGTACCAGCACCGCGTGCTCTTCTGGGGGGTGCTGGGCGCGCTGGTGAT
>CAYLJK010000071.1:0-9284 GCA_964383975.1 uncultured Gemmatimonadales bacterium
CCCGACGGGGAGTCGTTGACGCGGGTGAGCGCGTCGTCGAAGTCCCGAAACGCCGTCACGGTCGTGACCGGCGCGAAGACCTCCTCGCAGTTCACCGCCTGCTCGGGCCGGGTGCGGGCCAGCACCGCGGGCTGGAGGACCGCGCCCGCCCGCGAGCCGCCGCACAGCAGCTCCGCCCCCTGGGCCACGGCGTCGGCGATCCACCCCTCGGCACGGCGCGCGGCATCCTCGCTGATGAGCGGCCCGACGTCCGTCCCCGGCGCGAGCGGGTCCCCCACCTTGAGGGCTTGGACCTTCGGTACGAACGCGGCGAGGAAGGCGTCCACGACCCGCTCGTGCACGAAGATGCGCTGCACCGAGATGCACGACTGGCCCGCGTAGCTGTAACCGCCCGCCGTGCAGCGCGCGGCGGCGTGTTCGATGTCGGCGTCCGCCTCGACGATGACGCCGGCGTTCCCACCCAGCTCGAGCGCCACGCGCTTGCTGCCCGCCGCGGCCCGGACGGCCCAGCCGGCACGCGCGCTCCCCGTGAAGGTGATCATGCGGACGCGCTCGTCGCGCACCAGCCGCTCGGCCACGGGCAGCTCGCAGGGGACGATGTTCACGCCGCCTGGGGGGTAGCCCGACTTCGCGACGATGTCGCCGAGCATGAGGGTGGTGAGCGGATCCTGGGGCGGCGGCTTGAGGGTGAGCGTCGCGCCGCACGCGATAGCCGGCGCGATCTTGTGGGCCGCCAGCAGCACCGGGAAGTTGAACGGCGTGATCGCCGCGATCGGCGCCAGCGGGAAGCGGCGCACCAAGCCGATGCGGCCCTTTCCCGCGGGGAGCACGTCGAGCGGCAGCACCTCGCCACCGATCCGCGTCGCCTCCTCCGCCCCGTCCCGGAAGACGAACACCGCGCGCTCCAGCTCCAGCAACGCCTGGCTGCGCGGCTTGCCGGCCTCCCGCGCGAGCACGTCCGCGACGTCGCCGGTGAGGACCTCCAGTCCGTCGGCGATGCGTCGCAGGCAGGCTGCCCGCTCGTAGGCGGGCATGCGCCGGCACGCCTCGGCGGCGGCCACGTTGCCGGCCACCGCCTCGTCCATGTCGGCGGCGGTGCCGAGCGGATGGATGCCCACCTCCGCCCCGTCCCACGGCGCGCGGATCGCGGCGACGGCGGGCGTGGTGCGCCGGGCGTTGGCGATGATCACGCGGCGGCTCCTGCGGGCCGGAACGCGGTGGCCACGCGCGCCAGTGCCGCCTCCAGCTCGTCGGCCGGCGGCCCGAAGCCGAGGCGCACGTAGCGGTCCATGGCGAACTGGTCTCCGGGCACGACGAGGACGTCCTGCTCCGCGCGCAACCGCTCGGCGAGCGCGGACGAGCCGGTGTCGGTGCGGTAGCGCGCGTACACGATGGCGCCGGCGTCGGGCGCACGCCACGCGAACTCGTCGCCGAGCGACGTCAGCCAGCGCTCGACCAGGGACCAGTTGGAGCGGATGATGCCGCGGGTGCGCTCGAGGATGCGCTGCCGCACTTCGGCGCCGAGCGCCAGGGTGGCGAGCGCGTCGCTCGCGACCGTGGGGCCGATCGTCGTGTAGTCCTTGCGGGCCCACAGCTCGCCGATGTGCGCCGGCGGCGCGACGCACCAGCCGATGCGCAGCCCCGGCAGCCCGTAGGCCTTCGACAGCCCGTTGGTGACGATCACGCGCTCGGCCCGGCCCCAGAACGAGGGCGTCGGCGGCCCGATGCGCTCGGCACCCTGGTACACCTCGTCGGCGAGGAGCCAGGCGCCGACGGCGTCGGCTCGCGCGATGAGCGCATCCGTCGCCGCCGCGGTGAGCACCGCGCCGGTCGGGTTGTTCGGGTTGGTGACGATGACCAGTCGGGTGCCCGGCGTGATGGCGGCGGTGATGTCCGCCGGATCGGGCTGCCAGCCCAGCTCCTCCCGGAGGGGGATGGGGCGGATCTCCGCGCCGAAGTTCCGCGCCAGCCCCCACGTCTGCATGTAGGTGGGGAGCACGATGGCGACGCCGGTGCCGGGCTCGAGCAGGGTCCAGCAGTTGATAAAGTTGGCCTCGGCGCTGCCGCTGGTGACGAGGACGTGGTCGAGCGACGCGCCGGGGTAGAGGGCCGCGATGGCCGCGCGCAGGGGCTCGGTGCCGTTGGACTGGGGATAGCCGAGCGGGTAGCCGAGGACGGAGGCGGCGTCCGCGCGCGCGAGGGTCAGCAGCTCCGCGGTGGTGAGGGGGTGGACGCCGCTCTCGGAGAGGTTGTAGCGCACCCGGTTCTCCCAGGTGCTCTGCCACCGCTCCATCTCGAAGCGCTGGAACGCCATTCGCCCCTCCAGACCAGTCCCGGAGGGGCGAACGTACAGCCCGGCGCGCCGCGGCGGAAGCGCTACAGCCGGCGCAGCCGGACGGAGCCGTTGACCGTCTCGAGCTCGAGCATCCGGCCGCCGCCGCCGATGCGGCCGCGCAGTTCGCGCGGGGTCATTCGGCCCTGGACGGTAATCGGGAAGTCGGACTCGATCCCGCCGTTCACGGTCTTCGCCTCGAAGTCCACATTGAGGTCCGCCGGCAAGGCGACGGTGATGGAGCCGTTCACGGTCTTGAAGCGGAGAGGCTGCTGGCCGATGCTGCGCACCTCCGCCGTGATGCCGCCGTTCACCGTCTGTGCATCGGCATCGCCGCCGTTCGTCACGACGCGGATGCCGCCGTTCACCGTGCGCAGGTGGGCCGGCGCCGCCAGGTCGGTGACCTCGATACCGCCGTTGACGTTGTGCGCGCTCAACAACACGCCGCGCGGCACCCGGACGGTGAAGTCCACTTCGACGTCGTTGTCGCGCACGCTCATCCGGCCGCCGCCCGGCGCGCAGCGGTTGTCGCGGCCGGGGTAGACGGCGCAGATCGTCACGCCGCCGTCGTGCTCGACGACCTCGATGCGGACGTCGCGCGGGTCGTCGTCGCGGCCGCGCTTCACCGCCGCGATCTCCGCCCGGTCGCCGGTCGCGGCGGTCGCCTCGATGGTGCCGTTGATGCCGCGGATCTCGAGTGTCTTCCCCGCGGCGACGCGGCCGCTCCAGTTCCAGCGCTCGTCCTGCTGCGTGCCGCCGCCGGCGGCCGGCCAGGCGGGGGCTGCGGCGTACCAGGCGGCCGCGGCCAGCAGGCCCAGCATCGTGTGCTTCATCGTGTCACTCCTCACGGTTGGTGATGCCGGCCTCGCGGCGCAGCGAGACGTCGCCGCTGAAGGACCGCAGGCTGATGCGCGCACTGCCGCCGCCGAGCCGGAACTCCCACTCCCGCGGCGTGACCCGCGCCCCCGGCGGCAATTGCACGGGGAAGTCGGACTCGAAGCTGCCGTTGAACGTACTGACGTCTACGATGGCGCTCGGGTTCCCGGACAGCCGCACGGTCACGCCGCCCGCGTGCGACTCGAAGCGGTAGCGCCCGTTCTCCTGGATGCGGCCCGTGTAGCTGATGTCGCCCGAGACCGCCTCCCCGCTCACCTGGCGCCCCTCCACGCGGCGCAGCACCACGTCGCCGGCCACGCTGCGGGCGGCGACGTTCCCCCGCGCGCCGTCCACGGTCACGTCGCCGGCCGTGGAGTTCACCTCGACGCCGCCGCGTGCATCGCTCAGCGTCACGTCGCCGGCGACCGTGGTGATGGACGCGCGGTCCACGCAGGTGGCCTGGATGTCGCCCGAGACCGACTGGACCGTCAGCTCACCGCAGACGCCGTCCACCGTGACGTCACCGCTGGTGCCGGTGATCTCCACCAGCGTGGCGCGGGGGAGCGTGATGTTGAAGGTGACCTGGCCGTCGCCGCGCCGCGGCGTCGTGCGGACCGAGACCCCGCCCGGCATCTCGTCCACCGTGATGCGGGCCCGGTCGTACTCGGCCTGGACGCGGGCCTGGGCGCGGTCCCACGACCGCACGGTCACGTCACCGTGCACGTTCTGGAGTTGGAACCGGCCGCCCGACCGCAGCGCGAGCGTCGTGTCCAGGGTGTTCTGGGCGCGGGCGGCCCCGGCCGCCGCGAGGGTCGCGGCGAGCAGGAGGCCGGTGCGCCGGAGCAAGACCGTCATGGGATCCTCAGCTGGCCGCGGTCAGCAGCGCCGCCTGCCGCAGGACGTCGAGCTTGCGGTCGAGAGTGCGCCGGAGGTGGCCGTTCAGGTACGTGTTGTCCGGGTCGCGCTCGAGTGCGGCCCGCGCCTGGGCGATGGCGGCGTCGATAAGCGCGAGGCTCCGCTCGATCGTCCGCACCGTCGAGGTGTCGAGGGTGCCGCGGCGCTCGGCCACGAGCCGCTCCAGCTCGCGGATCACTGAGTCGTAGGACTGCGCCACGACGTCGGCGGGAAGCGCCGCGGTGCGAACGGCGGGGGCGGAGTCGGCGGCGGCGACGGCCGGTGCGGCGCCGCGCCGCAGGAACACGCCGGTCGCCGCGGCCGACAGCGCCACGAGCGCCACCGCCGCCGCCGCGAGCTGCGGGAGGGAGAGGGCGACGCGGCGGCGCGAGGCGATCGGCACCACGTCCGCCGTGTCCGGCGTCGTCAGGCGGTCCGCGATGCCCGACCAGAGGTCGCGCGCCGGCGGCCGGTCGTCGAGCGCCTGCGCCCGCCGCACGACGCGCCGCAGCGCGTCGAGCGTCTCCCGGCACGCAGCGCACTCGGCGAGGTGGGCGTCCACCGCGACGCGCGCGGTCGCGTCCAGCTCGTCGTCCAGGTACGCCGACAGTTCCTGATCCAGGTGCTGGGTCATCGTCACCGCTCCAGATGGCCGCGCAGGAGCATTCGCGCGCGGTGCAGCTGTGCCTTCGTGGTCCCGCTCGTCACGCCCAGCATCCCGGCGATCTCCCCGTGCCGGAACCCCTCCACGTCATGGAGGACGAACACCTGGCGGGCACCGGCGGGGAGCAACGCGAGCGCGTCCTCAAGGTCTATCGCCACGTCCGGGGTTCGCTGCGGCGCGGCCGCCAGCTCCACCTGGTCCCCGTCCGCGAACCGCTTATGGTTCCGCGCGGCGCTCCGCTGCTGGTTGATCACCAGGTTCACCGCGAGGCGGTGGAGCCAGGTCCCGAACGCCGCGTCCCCGCGGAACGTCGCGAGCCGCTGCCAGGCGCGGATGAACACGTCCTGCGTGAGCTCATCTGCGTCGGCCTCCCCGCCCACCATCCGTCGCACCAGCGAGTGGATGCGCGCCACGTGCGTGCGGTAGAGCCGCTCGAACGCCCGGGCATCCCCGTCGGCCGCGAGCGCGACGTCCGCTTGCTCCGAGTCTCCCTGGGCCAGCGTGCCGCCCGGCGTCGTTGGGTTCAGGCCTGCCTCCAGGCGGAGTGCCGCGGTCGCCATCCGACAGCTTGGACACCGGGGGTGAGCCGGAAGGTTGGAAGCGCGTCCGTGTTCAGGGCTGGGTGGTGCCCAACTCCTGCATCTGCTTGAGCTTGCGGTGCAGGGTCGAGCGGTCTATGCCGAGCAGCTGGGCGGCCCGAAGCTTGTTCCCGCCAGCCCGTTCGAGCACCTCGAGAATGTGCCGCCGCTCCAGCTCGGCGAGGGTCAGCGTCCCGGAGGCCGAGGCGGTGGCCGCGCCCGCAGCCTTGCGCGCGATTCGGGCCGGCAGATCGTCGAGCGCGATGGGGCGCCCGGCACTCGCGGCGAGGGCACGGCCGAGCACAGTCTCCATCTCGCGGCCGTTCCCCGGCCAGGGGTAGCCGGTGAGCGCCGCCAGCGCCTCCGGCGCGAGCTCGGCCCGCTCGAGTTGGTAGCGCTCGGCGAGCCGGCCCAGCAGCTGGTGTGCGAGCGCGGGGATATCCACCGGGCGCTCCCGCAGCGGCGGCAGGTGCAGGTGAACGACCTCCAACGCCGCCCGAAGATCCTCGATCAGGCGGCCCGCCCGCACCTCTTCGGCGGGGTCGCGTCCGGTGGTCGCGATGAGCCGCGGCCGGTCGCCGCTCGGACGGACGCCGCGCCACGCGCCGGATCGGGCGAAGGCGGCGATCTCCGGCTGGAGGGCGCGGGGCACCTCGGCAATCTCGTCTAGGAAGAGGGTCCCGCGGCGGGCGGCCTCCAGGGCACCACCGCGGCCGCCGCGCTCAGGCGGTCCAGCCAGCTCGACCTCAAAGTCGGCGGGCGGGATGGCCGCGCAGTTCAGCGCGATGAAGGCCATGCGCCCGGACGCAGCGTGGATGGCGCGCGCGACGACCTCCTTGCCCGTGCCCGGCTCACCGGAGA
Source organism: uncultured Gemmatimonadales bacterium (assembly GCA_964383975.1). Taxonomy (GTDB): domain Bacteria; phylum Gemmatimonadota; class Gemmatimonadetes; order Gemmatimonadales; family JACORV01; genus DASXPG01. The sequence goes on from CAYLJK010000071.1 coordinate 6,206, forward strand.
GAAGAACCGGCGTGGACGTCGGCGCGATACGCACGGCCTGCTCCAGCACCTGCTGCATCTGCCGCGAGACCGCGACCACGTCCGCCGGCAGGCGCATCTGCCGGCGCAGCCGCGCCAGCTCGCGCCGCGTCTCCGTCGCCTCACGGGCGCGGCGCACGGCGATGCGCAGCTCCTCGATCTTGGGCGGCTTGGCGAGGTAGTGGTGCGCGCCGGCGTGCAGCAGCTCGACGGCCGAGTCCACGGTCGCGAACGCGGTGAGGATGAGAACCGGCACCTCGGGCCGCTGCTCCCGCATCGCGGCGAGCACCGCCTTGCCGTCCATCCCCGGCATTAGCAGATCGGAGACGACGACGTCCACCTCCTCGCCCGCGTCGAGCAGGGCGAGCGCCTCCCGACCCGAGGTGGCCTTGAGCACGCTCCAGCCATCCGCCTCCAGGACGGCGCGCACGAACTCTGCCTGGTGCGGATCGTCGTCAATGATGAGCAGGCGGCCGGCATCGGCCATGGGGCCCATGTGGGAGAATGACGCAGCTAGTGTGGCGTTCGGCGACAGCGGGCGCAAGGCACGACCAGGTGCTGGGTCAGCGGTATATGTTGAGGGACGCTCCGGGAGGTCCCCATGCGCATCGGCGTGCGCGCCTGTCTCGCGCTCCTCTCGCTGGCGGCCTGCACGGCCGGCGAGCCCACCGCCCCCATCACCCGTCTGCCGCGCGACCTCTCGCCGTCCGAGTCGCGCCTCATCGCCTCGGGGAACAGCTTCAGCTTCGCGCTGCTCAGGGAGACGCTGGCGCGGGAGCCGGCGGACTCCAACGTGTTCATCTCGCCGCTGTCTGTCGCGATGGCGCTGGGGATGACGTACAACGGCGCGGACGGCGCCACGGCGACGGCGTTCGAGCAGGCGCTTCAGCTCTCGGGCCTCAGCCGGGAGCAGATCAACGCGTCGTTCCAGAGCCTCATCGCGCTGCTGCGCGGGCTCGACCCGACGGTGACGTTCCGGATCGCCAACTCGATCTGGAACCGGCAGGACTTCGTCTTCGATCCGGCGTTTTTCGAGGTCAGCCGGACGTACTACGACGCGGCGGTGCAGGAGCTCGACTTCGCCTCGCCCTCGGCCGCGCCGACGATCAACGCGTGGGTGAACGAGGCCACGGCGGGGCGGATCCCGCGCATCGTCCCGGACAACATCCCGGACGACATCATCATGTACCTGATCAACGCGATCTACTTCAAGGGGGACTGGACCCACCGATTCGACGCGGCCCGCACGAGCGCACAGCCGTTCCAGCTGGAGGGCGGCGGCACGGTACAGGTGCCGCTGATGACGCACGGCGCGGAGGTGCCGGTGCGCATGGCGGCCGACGACCTGGTGGAGGTACTGGACCTCCCTTATGGCGGCGGCGCATACCGCATGACCGTGGTCCTCCCCGTCGCCGGCCGCTCGCTCCATGAGGTGACGGCGCAGCTCGACCAAGGGCGGTGGGAGGCGTGGATCGCCGCGCTGGACTCGACGGAGATGACGGTGTTCCTGCCGAAGTTCACGCTGCGCTACGACCTCGACGCGGCAGACGCGGCGCTCAAGGCATTGGGCCTGGCGCCGGCGTACTGCGATGCGAGTCCGGCGCCGGATTTCACGCGCATGGACCCGTCGGGGCGAGCGTGCGTGAGCGAGGTGAAGCACCGGACGTTCGTGCTCGTTGACGAGGAGGGGACGGAGGCGGCGGCGGTGACGTCCGTCGGCGTCGGGGTCACGAGCCTGCCGCCGCAGTTCCGGGTGGACCGGCCGTTCCTGTTCGCCATCCGCGAACGGCTCAGCGGGACGGTCCTGTTTATCGGGCGGGTGATGAATCCGGTCGCGTAAGTCAGCTGTTGGAGAAACGAGGAGAGGAGAGAGGCGGGGCCGGCACGTGCCGGCCCCGTTCGCTTGCGGGGGGCCGGGCTCAGATACGGACGTCGCAGACGGCGAGCAGTTCGCGGAAGCTGGCGACGAAGTGGTCGGGTCGCTCTTCGGCGAGGCGCTCGCGGGAGAAGGGGCCCCAGAGGCAGGCGGCGGTGGCCGTGCCGGCGGCACGCCCGGCGGCGATGTCGTGCGGCGAGTCGCCGGCGAACAGGGTCGCGGCGGGCTCGCCGCCGAGTCGGGCGATGCAGGCCTGGACGGGGGCGGGGTCGGGCTTGGAGACCTCCATCGAGTCCGCGGTGACGAAGGCGTCGAACACGCCGTCGAAGCCGCAGAGGGTGAGGCCCCTCTCGAGGCCGCTCAGGTTCTTGGAGGTCACGATGCCGAGACGCGCGCCCGCGCCCCGGAGCCGGCGCACCGTCTCCACGGCGTCGGGGAACGGGCGGACCATGCGGTCGTGGTTGGCCATGTTCCACTCCCGGTAGGTGGCGATCATGGCCTGGAGCTCCTCGGCGTCGTCGGTGAAGTGGCGGAACTGGACGCGCAGCGGGGTGCCGAGGCCCTCGAGCCAGACGTCGTCCGGGGGGCTGGCGCCGCGGTGGACGCGCAGGGTGTGGCGGTAGGACTCGAGGATCAGCTCGATTGAGTCCACCAGGGTGCCATCGAAGTCGAAGAGGATGGTGGGCCAGCGCACGCTCGAAGCTTAGCGGGAGGGGCAGGCCGTCACCACCGCGATGGCCGCGACGAGCGTGAGCCGCGCGGGCGGACGCAGTTCGGGACCGCCGGGCGGCAGCCGCGACCGCAGCAGCTCCGCCACCGCGGTAACGCGGTCCTCGTCGCGCCGCTCTGCCCGGAGGACCTCGGCCACGAGGCGGTCGAGTCCGACGGGGAGATCGTGAGCCAGGAGTTGGAACGCCTCGTCGGCGCGGGTGGGATCGAGCCGCAAGCGGTGCGCTCGGTGTGCCGCGCGCTGAACCACGGCCAGCGCAGCCGCGCGCCCGGGGGCAGGCTGCGGCGCACCGTGTCGGGCGGCCGCGAGGTCGAGCAGCCAGGTGCGGGCGTCCGAGAGGACTGCGGCGAGCGCGTCGGCGAAATCACGCGGGCGTGTGGCGATGGGAGTGCCGCCGATCGCGCGGGTCGCGAGCGTGCCAAGCTGCGCCGCGGAGCGGACGGGTGCGGCGCCGC
>CAYLJK010000072.1:0-9281 GCA_964383975.1 uncultured Gemmatimonadales bacterium
CTTCCTGGGTGTCGCCGCCCTTGTGGTGCCGCCCGTCGTCGTCTCCGCCATCCTCGGCTCGCTCACCCTCGCGGCCGTCGTCCTCGAACTCGAGCGCCGGAGACATCCGGCGCTGCAGGCGGTGCTGGCACGGACCGCCGGGGGCATGCTGCGACCGGAGGAGGAGCGCGGAGTGACGGGGGCGACCGTGTTGCTGGTCGGCTACACGGCGACATGGGCCCTCTTCCCGGTCGCGGTCGCCGCCGCGGCGCTGGCGGTGACGGCGGTCGCCGATCCGGCCGCGGCCCTCGCCGGCCGGCTCGCTGCGCCGCCGGGCGGGGGCAAGACGTGGACCGGGAGCGGTGCCGCGTTCGTGGCCGCGGTCGCGACGCTCGCGGTCTTCGGGGCGTGGCTCCTCCCGGCCGTCGCAGCCGCCGCGGCTGCCGCGCTCGCCGAGCGGGTCCCCGGGCGGGGTGCGGACAACGTGGTGATGCCGCTCGCCACCGCCGCCGTGCTCCGGGTGCTGGCGTGAGCGGCCGGCTCTTCCTCGTAGACGGGTACGCGCTGATCTACCGCGCGTTCTTCGCGATGCTCTCGCGCCCGCTCGTCACCAGCCGAGGGGAGAACACGTCGGTGCCGTGGGGGATCGCGAACTTCCTGCTGCGGCTGCGCGAGCGGCACCGGCCAGAGTGGCTGGCGTGGGTGCACGACGCGGGCACGTCCTTCCGCCACGAACAGCTTCCGGAGTACAAGGCCACGCGCGAGAAGCTCGACGCCGAGCTCCAGGAGGACTTCGACCGCTCGCTGCTGCGGGTCGAGCAGTTGCTCGATGGGTTCCGGGTCCCGCTGGTTGCCGTGGACGGGTTCGAAGCGGACGACGTGATCGCCACACTGGCCGATCACGCGGCGGCGCGCGGGCTGGACGTCGTGGTCGTGTCCGGGGACAAGGATTTCTACCAGCTCATCGGTCCCCGTGTGTCCCTGCTCAACCCCGGTCGCGGTGGGCCGGCCGCCGTCGAGGAGCAGTTCGTGACGGCGGCGAACGCGGCGGAACGGCTGGGGGTGCCGCCCGAGCGGACCGTGGACTTCCTCGCGCTGGTGGGGGATTCCGCCGACAACGTCCCCGGCGTCGCCGGGATCGGCGAGAAGACCGCCCAGAGACTGATCGGCGAGTATGGGGCTCTCGACACGGTCCTCGCGCGCGCAGCGGAGATCCCGATGAAGCGGGCACGAGAGGCACTGCTCGCGCAGGCCGACCGGGCCAGGCTCTCGCGGACACTGGTGACGCTGCGGCGCGATGTGCCGGTGGCGCTCGACCTCGATGCGTTCGCGGCCCGGGAGCCGGCGTGGCCGACGCTGGCGGCGGTGTTCCGCGAGCTGGAGTTCACCAGCCTCGTGCGCGCGCTGGGGAACCGCGCAACCGGGGAGCCGGTTGCGCCTGCGCCGGAGGTCACGGCCGCGGCCGCGCCGGTCGCCGGCCCGGTGATCGCCGACACGCCGGCCGCCGTGGGGGCCGCCGTCGCGCAACTGCGCGCGGCGGGCACCTTCGGGATCGAGGTCCTCGGCTCGGCCGACGCGCCGATGCGAGGCCTGCCCGTGGGCATCGCGTGCGCCGTCGCCGACGGCCGGAGCTGGTATCTGCCTTTCGGTCATCGCCCTCCGGGCGAGATGTTCGCCGCGGGCGACGTGCGGGTGCTGCCTCCGCTCGCCGACCCGGGGCTGGCCGGACTGCGCGCGGTCCTGGCGGATGCGACGGTCGCCAAGGTGGGCCACGACCTGAAGCCGCAGGCGCTGCTGCTGCGTCGCGCGGGCGCGGTGCTGGACGGCGCGGTCTTCGACACGATGCTCGCGAGCTTCCTCGCCGAACCGGGACGTCGCTCGCACGAGGTGGATGTGGTCGCCCACGACGTCCTCGGCACTCGCCTGCGGCCGAGGGCGGAGCTGCTGGGCACCGGTCGGGGCGCTCGGCCAGCGGCGGAAGTGCCCGTGGCCGAGGCGGCGACGTGGTGCGCGGCGACGGCGGGCGCCGTGCTTGCGTTGCGCGAGCGGCAGGCGCCGCTCCTGGTGGACCACGGTCTGGCGCGGTTGCTCCGCGAGGTGGAACTCCCGCTCATCGGCGTCCTGGCGGACATGGAGTGGGAGGGTGTGGCCATCGACCGGGAGGTCTTCGCGGCGCTCACGGTCGACGCGAAGGCGGACTTGGCCGCGCTGGAACGGCGGATCCACGAGGAGGCGGGAACGGACTTCAACCTCCTGTCGACCCCGCAGCTGCGGCACGTGCTCTTCGAGAAGCTGCAACTGCCGGTGGTGAAGAAGACGAAGACGGGGCCGTCCACGGACGCGGAGGTCCTCGAGGAGCTGGCCGCCATGGGCCACGCGGTGCCGCGGCTGCTGCTGGAGTATCGGGAGGTCGCGAAGCTGCTCTCCACCTACCTGGAGGCGCTTCCGGCGGCCGTGCACCCCGAGACCGGCCGCATCCACACCCGCTTCAATCAGGCCGGCGCGGCCACCGGCCGCCTCAGCTCCTCCGACCCAAACCTCCAGAACATCCCGGTGCGCACCGCGCGCGGGGAGGCGATCCGCCGCGGCTTCGTGCCCCGGCCGGGCTGGGTGTACGTGGTCGCCGACTACTCGCAGATCGAGTTGCGGCTGCTGGCCCACTTGTCCGGCGACCCGTCGTTCGTGGCGGCCTTCCGGGCCGGGGGCGACGTCCATCGCCAGACGGCCGCGGTGATCTTCGGGGTGGACGTGGACGCGGTGACAGCCGAGCAGCGCGCGCGCGCCAAGACCATCAACTTCGCCACCATCTACGGGCAGGGCCCGCACGCCCTCGCCAAGCAGCTGGGGATCAGCCGCGAGGAGGCGAAGCGGTTCATCGACGAGTACTTCGTGCGGTTCGCGGGCGTGCGGCGGTTCCTGGAGGCCGCGGTCCAGCGCGCGCGCGAGCGCGGCTATGCGGAGACGCTGCTCGGGCGGCGCCGCTACATCCCGGAGCTGCAGGACCGGAACTTCAACGTCCGCAGCTTCGGCGAGCGCACGGCCACGAACTCCCCCATTCAGGGCTCCGCGGCCGACCTCATCAAGATCGCGATGGTACGGATCGCGCAGGAACTGCGCGAGCGCTACCGGGCGCGCCTTGTCCTCCAGGTGCACGACGAGCTGTTGGTGGAGGCCCCGCCCGAGGAGGCGGAGGCGGTCGCGGCGCTGGTGCGGGGCCGCATGGAGGGAGCGGCGGCGCTCACCGTGCCGCTCGTGGCGGACATCGGCATCGGACCGACGTGGCTGGACGCGAAGGCCCGCTGATCGGGCCGCCGGCCTGGCGCGAGTTCCCGCGCCGCCGAGACGGGATGGCGTGGGCGCTCGACGGCGGCCTGTGGCTGCACCGCTTCCGGCTCGACGGGCGGGCGATGGCGCACCTGGTCTCGAGCGACCGCGAGGCGCTGCTGCGCTGGGGCGCCGCGCACGGGCTGGACCTGCGCTGGATCCAGTTCAAGCCGCTGCGCGACCCGCGCACTGGGGCGCGAGTGCCGGCCTGGCACTGGGACCTGGTCGAAGATCGGATCCCACCCAGCCGGGGAGGGGCCGGCTGACGGCGGACGTCGACCGCGGCCTCAGGCGACGGGCGGGATGCTCCCGGAGGCGCGGCGGTAGGCGCCGCTCACGTGGCGGCGGCGGTAGCCCGGCCACCAGTTGAACCGCCCGGCGAGGTGCATCACCGCCGGCACCATCACCATCCGGATGACGGTCGCGTCGAGCAAAACGGCGACGGCCAGCCCGAACCCCACCATCTGGACCGCCAGCACCCGCGCGAAGGCGAACGCACCGAAGATGAGGATCATGATGAGGGCGGCGTTCGTGATCGTCGCGCCCGTGGCGGCGAGCCCCGCGATCGTCGCCGCGTCGCTGTCGTGCGTCGCGTCGAACTCCTCCTTGATGCGCGACAGCAGGAACACCTCGTAGTCCATGGACAGGCCGAAGACGATCGCGAAGACGAGCACCGGACCGAGGATGAAGATCACCTCAGTCGGCCCCTCCAGCCCGATCAAGGAGCCGCCGATCCCCCACTGGAAGACGAGGACGGTAAGGCCGAACGCCGCCGCCACGGAGAAGCAGTTCATGACGACGGCCTTGAGCGGCACGAGCAGTGACCGGAAGACGACGCCGAGCACGACCGCCGTGATGGCGAGGACGATGGCGATCAGTGCCGGGAAGCGGCGTAGCAACTCGTCGCGGAAATCGAGGGCGGAGGGGGCGAAGCCCCCGACGAGCAGTTCCGCGCGCTCCAGGGCGGGGAGCCGGGTCACGTCGAAGCGCCGCAGCGCCGCGGCGGCGTGCAGCGCGCCGTTCGGTGTGACGGTGTCGGCCAAGAAGACGTCGAAGACCGCGGCGGCGCCGTCGCGGCTCAGGTAGGCGCGAAAGAGATCGGGGAGCCGCGCGCGGGCGGCCGCCGTGTCGGCGTAGAGCACCGCGTACTGCCAGAGCGGGATGCCGGGGCGGATGTCCACGAGGCTGCGCACCTGGCGCACCCGCGGATCGGCGGCCAGAGAATCGGACAGGGCGCGCAGGCCCCGCAGGCGGTCGGGGTCGAGGACGGAGGCGCCGTCAGGGAGGTCGAGCACGACGCGGATCGGCTGGAGCGATCCGCCGGCGCTCATCTGCTGCAGGACCTTGAGGCCGTTCGTTGCCTCGGTGCCCTTGGGGAACCAGCCCCGGGCGGGAAGGCCGGTCCTGAGCCAGAACGCCGGCAGTGTGAGCAGGCCGATGATCGTGCCGCCGATGACAAGCGCCCGGGTCGGGTGCCGCGATAGGCTGGCCGCGTACTTCGTCCAGCGGATCTCGGAGCGCAGCGGCGCCAGCCGCCGGGCAAGCCCGCGGGGCCATTCGACACCGCGGCCGATGATGGCGAGCGCCGCGGGGAGAAAGGAGATGGAGAGCAGCACGGCGACGCCGACCACCAGCATGCCGCCCACGCCCACCGAGCGGGTCTCCCCGAGCGGGACCACCATGAGGCCGAGCAGCCCGACCATCACCGTCGCGCCCGAGGTGATCACCGCCTGCGACGCAGTGCGGATCGTCCGCACCGCCGCCTCGTGCGGCGCGCGGCCCTCGGCCAGCTCCTCGCGGAAGCGGGTGACGATGAGCAGGGAGTAGTCGATGCCCACGCCCAGCCCGACCATCGTGGTGATGTTGAGGACGAAGATGGACATCGGCCACCAGATAGCGAGCATCGCCACCAGCCCAAGAGTCAGCTCGATCGCCAGGAACCCGACGGCGATCGGCATCGCGGCGCCGACGAGTGTGCCAAAAGCGAGCACGAGGAGCAACAGCGACAACGGGATGACCGCCCGCTCGACTCTCGCCGAGTCGTCCGCTGCGATCGCGCGCGCGTCGTAATCGAAGGCCGGCGAGCCGGTCACGAACGTCGCGTAGCCGTTGCCCACCCGCACCTTCATCTCGGAGACCGCCTGGCGGACCCGCGGCATGTAGCTCGGTGGGTCGTTGTCGTTCACCTGGCGCAGGCCGACCAGGACCACCGCGATGCGGCCGTCGGGGCTGCGCAGCTCCGACATCACGGGCCCCTCACGCGGGCTGAGCGTCTGGAGCACGAATGGCTGGCGGCGGAGGGCGGCGACGACCGAGTCCACGTAGGCCCCGTAGCGGGCGTCGTCCACCGTCAACGAGTCGTGGCGCACGACCACGGCGGCGAACGCGGCGAAGGGAGTGCCGAAGCGGTCGCGGATGATGCGCTCGGCCCGGGTGGACTCGAACCACGGCGGCTCGCGGCCGCCCACCTCCAGGCGGTCGTGCACCTCGTTCGCGACGGGCACGGTGATCGCACCGAGCAGCGCCCAGGCAGCGACGATCGGCCAGCGCCAGCGGACGATGAGCCTGGCCGGCAGCGGGATCACGCGGTCAGTCCGGGGGATTCGAGCAGAACGGCGGCCTCACGGCGGTCGGCGTGGAGGGATTCTCGCCGGGCCGGGCGCTCCGCGCAATGCGGCGTGCGGTCAGCGGGGCAGCAGCGTGGGGCGTCGGCCGCTGCCCGCGGCGCGCACCAGGCGGAGCGCCAGATCGGCGTACCGCACGAGACCCGCGAACGGGAAGTCCGGCGCCCAGTGGTCGCCCGCATGATGGTAGCGGTCCCAGGTGCGCCGCAGCTCCTGGGAGGCGTCGGTGCTCATCCCCTCGAACGCCCCGGGGCCCGGCACCAGAAAAACGGCCGGCACGCCGATGCGCAGGAACGGGAAGTAGTCCGAGTTGGGGGTGGCGGCGGAGACCTGCGCCTCCCACCCGGCGCGTCCCGCCGTTTCGACCGCGAGTGCCCCGAGAGTCGAGCGGTCGCCGCCGGCGATGCGCCAGGTGACGCTTGGCCCCGGTGGTGCCCCGGCATCGAGGTTGATGGCCGCCACCATGCGATGGGGCGGGAGAAGCGGGCGCGCCGCGAAGAAGTCGGAGCCGAGGAGCCCGCGCTCCTCGCCCGTGAACCAGACGAAGAGCACGGAGCGGGCCGTCGGCCGAGCCGCAAGGACCTGGGCCACGGCGAGCAGCATAGCCGAGCCCGCGGCGTTGTCGGAGAAGCCGTTGTAGACGGAGTCCCCGCGCGCGTCCGGGGTCGAGATGCCGAGGTGGTCATAGTGCGCGGTGAGGACCACCGTCTCGCCGCGGAGCGTGCGGTCCGACCCGGGGAGCAGCGCCGCGACGTTGCGGGCGGTGAGCGGTGCGACGGCGACGGCGACCGTCACCGCCACACGGCGGCCGGGCAGCACGAACGCCCGGGCGAGGTCGGCTTCGTTCACGCCGGCCAGCAGTCGGCGTGCCAGCACCGGGCCGGCGATCAGCGACGGCAGGCGCGGGATGAACGACGAGACAGCCTGCACGCTGTCGGCGATGGAGAGCCGAGACGGTCCGCGGCTGCGCCGGTAGAGGTCGAAAGTCTCGTCCTGGCCGATCAGGTGGATGATGCCTGTGGCCCCGCGACAGCGGAGCGTGTCGGCCGCGGCCAGGTCCGCGCCGAGGACGCCGGCCATCAACGCCACGCGCCCTGAGAGCGCGGGCAGCTGCGGCGGGCGACCCAGAACGTCGGCCGCGGAGCCGACCCAGACCAGCTCGCCCCCGAAGTCCACGAGCGTACGCGCGGTCCCGACGTTGAGGACGAACGTCTCCGGGGTCCGGAAGCGCACCCGTGTCACCCCCAGCGGCCCGTCCTCCAGGAGCACCAGCGCCGTACGCGCCGTGTCAACCGTGGCAGCCTCCAGCGGGACCGGCTGGAAGTAGCTCCCGCCTGGGCCGGCTCCGTGCAGACCGAGCCGTTCCGCTTCGCTGGCGAGGTAGAGGGCGGCGACGGCGCCGCCCCCAGTGCCCGTGCCGCGGCCCTCGAGCAGGTCGTGCGCCAGGTAGTACGTGTGCGCCCGCAGGGCGAGCGAATCGATGCCAGGCACCCCCTGCGCCGCCGCCGGCGCAGCGAGACCGAGGAGGACGAGCGGGGCCCGGTGTAGGCGCATCAGGCCATGCTACCCAGGCGACTGGCGCGCGGGCAAGCGCCGTGGCAGTGTACGGTATGGCCACCACGCTGCAAGACGTACTCGATGGCCATGCCGTCCCCGGAGCGCTCTGGCACGCGGAGACGGACGGCGACGTGCGGTGCACCGCCTGCGGGCACCGGTGCCTGATTCGCCCGGGTCGGCGCGGCGTGTGCCGGGTCCGCTTCAACCGGGGCGGCGTGCTCCATGTGCCGTACGGCTACGTGGCCGGCCTCCAGTCGGACCCCATCGAGAAGAAGCCGTTCTACCATCTCCTCCCGGGGAGCGCGTGCCTCACGTTCGGCATGCTGGGCTGCGACTTCCACTGCAGCTATTGCCAGAACTGGCTCACCTCGCAGGCGCTGCGCGATGAACAGGCGGTCGTCCCGCCGTCACCCATCACCGCCGAGGACCTGGTCGCCGTCGGGATCCGCCACGGCGCGCGGGCCGTGGCGTCCTCCTACAACGAGCCGCTCATCACAGCCGAATGGGCGATGGCGGTCTTCCGCCTCGCGCGGGAGCAGGGCCTGCGTACCGCGTTCGTCTCAAACGGCAACGCGACCGGTGAGGTCCTCGACCACATCCGCCCCCTGACCGACGCCTACAAGATCGACCTCAAGGCGATCCAGGACCGGCAGTACCGGCAGCTGGGCGGTGTGCTCCAGCACGTCCTCGACGCGATGCGGATGGCGCACGAGCGGGACTTCTGGGTGGAGGTCGTGACGCTAGTCGTCCCCGGCTTCAACGACTCTACGGATGACCTGCGCCGCATGGCGGATGCGGTGGCCGCGGTCTCGCCGGACGTGCCATGGCACGTGACGGCGTTCCACCAGGACTACCGCATGACGGACCCGCGAGACACGACGGTGGAGGATCTGCTCCGAGCCTGTGAGATCGGGCGGGACGCCGGACTGCGCTTCGTGTACGCCGGGAACCTGCCGGGGCGCGTCGGGCGGTGGGAGCACACCTGGTGCCCGGACTGCGGCAGCCGGCTCGTGGAGCGCTTCGGCTACCGGGTGCTGTCCCGGCGCGTGACGCCGCAGGGCGCCTGCCCCGACTGCGGCCGGGGGATCCCGGGCATCTGGGTGTGAACGGGCCGTTGAACGGGGCGCAGTCTCGGGCTACGTTGCGGCCATCCTCCATTGGGATGACGGCGATGCTCACGGAAGACCAGGTCCGAGCGGCGCTGCGCCGTGTGAAGGACCCCGAGCTGAATCTCAATATCGTGGACCTGGGACTGGTCTACGCGGTCGAGGTGTCGGACGGACGGGACGTGCACATCGAGATGACGCTGACGTCGCCGGGGTGTCCCGCGGGTCCGGAGATCATGTCGGAAGCGCAGCGCGCCGTCGAGGGGCTCGACGGCGCGGGCACGGTGGACATCGAACTGGTCTGGACCCCGTACTGGACGCCCGACCGGATCGACCCGCGCCTCCGGGCGTTCCTCGGCGGCTAGGCTTCTCAGGCGGCCGCGAGCGCCGCCAGGAACTCCTCGCCAAGCACCTCCGCCTGCCAGCGGCGCATCCCCTCCACCGCGGCAAGGTCCACCGCGGTGTGCGGCACGGCGCGCGCGACAGCCTCGAGCGTCCCCTTGGGACAGAGCAAGCCGGGGTCGAGCGCCAGCCGATGCGCCGCCGCTTTGCGTGCGGCCTTGAGCTTCTCCACGCGCGCGTCGAAGGCGGGGTCCGGCGTCCGGCGCTCCCCGCGCGGGAGGCGGGGCAGCTCCTTGTCGGGAACGCCGAGCCCCCGAGCGATCGCCGCGAGCAACGCCTCACCACGCTG
>CAYLJK010000073.1:0-1315 GCA_964383975.1 uncultured Gemmatimonadales bacterium
GGCTGGGCCCTCGCCGGGGAGCCGCTCACCCCCCGCGTGGGGCTGGCGACGGTCGTGACGGTCGCCGGCCTCGTGCTCATCACCGCCGGCCCTTTCCTCGTGTCGCGCCTGCGCGTCGGCTCGCGCGCCGCGCCCGTTGCGGACGGCTGAGCGCGCCGTGAGCTTCCAGCGCAGATGGACGGTCCGGCGCTGGAGCTGCGCGAGGTCACCAAGGTGTACGGGCGGGCCGGCGACGGCCGTCGCGCGGCGCTCGCCGGCGTCTCCCTCACGGTGCCGCCGGGGCGCGCCGTCGCGGTCGTCGGCCGCAGCGGCAGCGGCAAGTCCACCCTGCTGCACCTCGCGGCCGGCATCGACGTGCCGACGAGCGGCTCGGTCCTGGTCGCCGGACGCGACCTCGCGCGCCTCTCCGACCGCGAACGCACCGCGTTGCGCCGCGACGCCGTCGGCCTCGTCTTCCAGTTCTTCCACCTCCTGCCGCATCTCTCCGTCCGCGACAACGTCGCCCTCCCCGAGCTGATCGCCGGGACGCCGCCCGCGCGGTTCGAGCCGCGCGTGCGCGAGCTGCTCGGCCTCGTCGGCCTCGCCGACCGCGCCGACGACGCCGTCCAGACGCTCTCCGGCGGCGAGATGCAGCGGGTCGCGATCTGCCGGGCGCTGCTGCGCCGCCCGCGGCTCCTGCTCGCGGACGAACCCACCGGGAACCTCGACGACGCCGGGAGCCAGGTCGTGATGCGGCTGATGCTGGACCTGGCACGCGCTCACGGCGCCGCGCTCGTCGTCGTGACGCACAGCCGCGAGATCGCCTCGCTCGCGGACGAGACGCACCGGCTCCACAGCGGCGTGCTCGAGCCGGCGTGAGGCGCTACCTGGTGCGCGCGGTCCGGGCGCAGCTGCGCGCCGGCCGGATGCTGTTCGCCCTCACGGTCCTCGGTGTCGCGCTGGGGATCGCCTCGGTCCTCAGCATCCAGATCCTCAACCGGAGCGCGGTCGCCGCGTTCCGCGGGTCGGTCCAGGCGGTGAGCGGCGACGCGGACCTCAGCGTCCTTCCACGCACGCCCGCGCTGCCGGAGTCCGTGTACCCGGCCGTCCTGGCCGATCCCGCGGTGGACGCGGCGTGGCCGCTCCACCAGGTCGCCGTGGCGGTCGCCGGAAGGGACGCGTTCTACCTCGACGTCATCGGGGTGGACGTCTTCGCGCCGTTGACCGTGCCGTGGTCGGGTCCCGCCAGCGACGTGACCGAGGCGCTCGCCGTCCCCGGCTGGGCGGCCGTCACGCCCGCGCTGGCGACGGAACTCGGCCTGGGTCGCGGCGACAC
>CAYLJK010000073.1:1325-7417 GCA_964383975.1 uncultured Gemmatimonadales bacterium
GGCGACGTCGCGGAGAGCCGCGATCTTGTCACCGGACTTCCAGCGCTCCACGCCGCTCGTGAGCCGCAAGCTGGTGGTGATGGACATCAGCCAGACGCAGCGGCTCCTCGGCGCCCCCGGCGAACTCACGCAGGTGGACGTGCGCGTCGCCCGGGGGCAGGACGTGGCGCTGGTCGGGGCCCGGCTGCGCGCGGCGCTCGGGCCGACCGTGGACGTTCAGCTGCCCGAGCAGCGCGTCCGGCGCGCCGAGGGCCTGATGCGGGCCTTCCGCCTCAACATCACGGCCCTCAGCCTGATCAGCCTCGTCGTCGGATTCTTCCTCATCCACAGCGCCACCGCCGCCTCGCTCGTGCGGCGCCGGGCGGAGTTCGGCATCCTGCGCGCGAGCGGTGCGAGCCGGGGCCAGGTGTTCGTCCTCATCCTGGGCGAGGCGGCCCTGCTGGGCCTGCTCGGCGTCGCCGTCGGGCTGCCGATGGGGTACCTGGCGGCGCGGGCGAACATTGACGTCGTGAGCGCGACGCTCTCGAACCTGTACCTCCTGAACGAGATCGAGCGGCTCGACGTGCCGCTGTGGCTGTACGCGCTGGCCGCCGGCCTCGGCCTCGTCGGGGCGCTGGTCGGCGCCCTTGGGCCGGCGCTCGACGTCGCCCGCACCGAGGTGCGCGACCTGCTCGCCGCCATCACCCTCCACGAGCGCACCGCCGCCGCGGCCGGCCGTCTCGCGCTGCTCGCCGCGGCGCTCCTGGCCGCGGCCGCCGCGTGGTACGCCGCCGCGGGGCGCGAGTGGCGGCCGGCGGGCTTCCTGCTCGCCGTCGCGGTGCTGCTGGCGATCCCGCTCGTCACGCCCTGGCTGATCCAGCGCGTCACCGGACGGCTGCGGCTGCGTCGCTTCGGACTCGCCTACAGCCTGCGCAGCCTGGGCGTGCGGCTCCGGACGACCGCCTTCGCCGCCTCGTCGCTCGGCATCGCCGTCAGCATGCTGGTGGGGATCACCGTGATGGTCGCCGGCTTCCGGCGGACCCTCGACGTCTGGATCGCGGGGACGCTGCGCGCCGACGTGTACGTCACCACGCAGTCCTGGCGCGGCACCGGCGCGCAGGGAACGCTCGACAGCGCGCTCGTCGCCACCGTCGCGGCGATGCCCGGCGTGCGCCATGTGGACCGGCTGCGCGGCTTCCAGGCGTACAGCGGCGAACGGCGCATCGGGCTCGCCGGGGTGGACTTCGGGCTCCCGGAGGACCAGGCGCGCTTCCCACTCGCGGCGGGCGACGCCGTCGAGGCGTTCCGGGCGGTCCGGGACGGCGGCGCCGTCCTCATCACCGAACCGCTCGCGCGGAAGGCAGGGCTCCGGCCGGGCGACTCGCTGGTGCTCACCACGCCAAGCGGGGACCGCCGCTTTCCGATCGCCGGCGTGAGCTACGACTACGCGTCGGAGAACGGCGCGGCCGCCATGGACCTGCGCACGCTGGCGGAAGCGTTCGGCCCCGGGCCGCTCAACAGCGTCGCGCTCTACCTCGAGCCCGGCGCGGACGCCGACCGCTTCGTGGACCGCCTCCGCGCCGCGGTCGGCGATGCCCCGCTGAACCTGCGCAGCAACCGGAGCCTGCGAGCCGAGGTCATCCGCGTCTTCGACCAGACGTTCGCCGTCACGCGCCTGCTCCAGGTGATGGCGTTGCTGGTGGCGGGGACAGGGATCACGCTCACCCTTCTCATCCTCGCCCGCGAGCGGCTTTCGGAGCTGGCGGTGTACCGCGCGATCGGCGCGCGGCGGCGCCAGCTGTTCCGCTACTTCGTCGGGAAGGGGCTCGGCATCGGCGTGCTCGGCCTGCTGCTGGGTCTGGCGGGCGGCAGCGTGCTGGCGCTGATCCTGGTGTACGTCGTGAACCGCGCCTGGTTCGGCTGGACGATCCGGATGCACTGGCCGTGGGGACAGCTCGCCGCGGCCGGCGCCACCATCCTGCTGGCGGCCGTGGCGGCGAGCCTCTACCCCGCCGCGCAGGCCAGCCGCACGCCGGCCGCGCAGCTCTCGCGCGATGATCTCTAACGCGGCGCGCCTCTGCACGGCGGCCGCGGCCGCCGTCCTCCTCCGGGGCGACTGGACGCCGGCGCGCCCCGACTGGCCCTGGAGCTTCCCGCGCGACCACTGGGCGCATCCCGGCCATCGGACGGAGTGGTGGTACCTGACCGGGCACCTGGAGGATGCCGGTGACCCGTCCCGCCGCTTCGGCTACCAGTTCACCTTCTTCCGGGTCGGCCTCCGGCCGGACACACCGCCCCCCGGCTCCGCGTGGGCGGCCCGGGCACTCGTCATGGGCCACGCCGCGATCACCGACCTGGCGACCGGCACGCACCATTTCAGTGAGGTCCTCTATCGCGCCGTCCCGCTGCTCGGCGGCTTCGGGGCGCCGGGCGACTCGCTCGTGGCGTGGAGCCGCGGCCCTGCGGGAACGGCGGACCGCTGGACGCTCCGGTGGACCGACAGCGGGTTCGCCTTCGCCATGGCGGATGCGCGGCTCGCCATGGCACTGGACCTGCGGACCGCCGCGGCGAAGCCCGTGGTTCTCCAGGGACCGAACGGGTTCAGCCGCAAGGGCGAGGGACCGACGGCCGCCAGCCTCTACTACTCGTTCACGCGCCTGCGCACCGTGGGCGCACTCGCGGTCGCCGGCAGGCCGTATCGCGTGCGCGGGACGGGCTGGATGGACAAGGAGTTCGGCTCCAGCCAGCTCGGCGCCGGTCAGGTCGGGTGGGACTGGTTCAGCCTTCAACTGGACGACGGCCGCGAGCTGATGCTCTACCTGCTGCGGGACTCGACCGGCGCCACGAGCGTTGCGAGCGGCACCGTGATCCCGCGCTCCGGCGCGCCCCGGTACCTCGCTGCCGCGGACTTCGCCGTGCGCGCGACCCGGCGCTGGCGGAGCGCGGCGAGCGGTGCCGTGTACCCGTCGCGCTGGGAGGTCGCGGTGCCGTCGGAGCGGCTGCGCCTCACCGTGACGCCGTTGCTCGCGGACCAGGAGAACCGCAGCCGTCTCATCCCGCGGCTGTTCTACTGGGAGGGAGCCGTGGGCGTCGGCGGGGATGCGACGGGACGCGGGTATGTCGAACTGGTCGGATACGGGCAAGGCGTACGACCGGCGATCTGACGTGACGGGTGATGAGTGATGAGTGATGAGTGATGAGGTGGTGGGGGATGGGTTCGTTGGGGGGTGATGGGGTACGACCCCACGAACCCATCACGCAGCACCCACCGCTCTTCACCTCATCACCCATCACCCATCACTCCGGTGAAGGCCGAGCCGCACCGTCGTCCCCTCGCCGACGGCGGAGCGCACGCCGATCGTGCCGCCCCAGCCCTCGACGAGCCGCTTGGCGATGGCGAGCCCGAGGCCGGCGCCGCTGGTCGTCGTGCTGAAGCGCGGCTCGAAGACGCGGGGCAGGACCTCGGCGGTGATGCCGCGGCCGTCGTCCTGCACCTCGACGACCGGCCGACCGGCCGCGACTCCCGTGCGGACGACGACCCGCCGCGCGCCGGCGTCGCGGGCGTTCTCGCACAGGTTCACCAGCACCTCGACCAGCTCGTCCCGTCGCGCGAGGCCGCGCGCGGGTGCCGCCTCGACCTCCCAGCGCCCGCTGCCGCCGCTCATCCGGTACAGCCGCACCACTTCGTCGGCGACGGCGGCGAGGTCCACCGCCTCGAGCGGGCCTCCCTCCGACCCCGGCAGGCCGAGGCGGCTGAAGCCGCGGGCGATGTGGTCGAGCCGCTCGATCTCCGCCAGGATGCGCTCGCCGGTCGGCTCGAGGACCGTGGGCAGCTCGGCGGGGCGCTCGCGGTTCACGCGCAGCAGGTGCTGGACGCCGAGCCGGATGGGCGTGAGCGGGTTCTTGATCTCGTGCGCCACCTGCCGGGCCATCTCTCCCCACGCGAGGACGCGCTGCGCGCGCTGGCCGGCCTCGACGTCGGCCGCCGCCTGGGCAAGCGCGCCGCGGATTGGCTCCAGCTCCACCGGCACGCTTCCCGCCTCGACCGTGGGCGGTGTGCCCGCCCCGAGCGCGAGCGCGTCGTGCCGCAACCGCTGCAACGGCTCGGCCAGGGCACGCGCGGCGAGCGTCGAGAGGAGGACCGCGGCGAGGCAGCCGAGGGCGCTGACGAGCAGTACGGCGATGCCGAGGTCGGCCTCGCGGCGGCGCAGCGCGCGCTCGCCGAGCGGCTCCGTTGCCGCGAGAATCGTGACTGGCCCCTCCTCCGGGCGGTCGAGGAGCCGATAGCCGATCAGCGTCGCCGCGGGCACGGCGTCGAGCGCCGCAGTCAGCTCCAGCTCGTCGGCGAAGGCGAGCCGCCGGAACACCGGGGCCGGGACGAGGCGGTCCGCGAGTCCCAGCTCCGTAAGCACGGGGGCCGACGCGGCGACCAGCGCGCCGCCGCGCGAGACGAACAGCTCAGCGTCGAGCCGCTGCGCGGTCGCCGCCACGGGCGTCGCCTCGTCGCTGAGCAGGGCGGCAGCATCGCGCAGCGTGCGCTGGAGCAACAGCACCCGCGCGCCCCGAAACTCGTTCTCGAGCCGCCGCAGGCTCCACGCCGCGAAGAGCACGGTGGGCAGCACGAAGAACACCGCGAGGGTGACCGCGAGGCGCAGCCGCAGCGAACGCGAGCCGGCCGGCCACCAGCGGCGGACCGCCGGGCCGGCGCGCCCCGCGAGCCCCTCGACCACCGCGGCGAGGAGCGCGAGGAGGGCAACGTCGAACAGGAGCACCAGGGCGCCGCGCTGCAGCAGGACGGAGGGGCCGCGGAGGTCGATGACCGCGTGCGCGTGGCGCGGCCCGTCGGGCAGGTCCACCCGGCGTTCGCCGCGCAGGGTCCAGCCGCTGCGGCGCCAGGAGGCGACGGAATCGCGGGGTCCCGTGCGCAGCGCGGGGCCGATCGCCACGTCGTACAGCGGCTCCGCCTCGACCCCTGTGGCCAGCAGGGCACGCTGGAGTCGCGTCGGCGGGAGGAGGCGGGTGCGCGGACCGACCGTGACCGTCGCGACCCGTCCGTCGCCCAGCGGCACGGCGGCCACGCCGTGGAGGCCGGGGCTGTACAGCACCGGGCGGACGACGGGGAGCCCGACCTGCGACGCCTCCAGCGCGACGGCGTGCACCACGTCCTCCGGCACCAGCAGCTCGGCGAGGTCGAAGGCCGCGGCGCGCGTGCCGTCAGGCCGCCACAGGGCCAGTGCCGCCGGGTAGCCCTGAGCGGCGAGCGCGCTGCGCCGCCACAGGAGATACAGCTCCCCCGCGCCGGCCGGGGCATCGCGACTCGGAGCGGTGCGCGCGAAGCGGTCCAGGAGCGCGACGGCGATCGGGTCGGGGCGTGAGCCCAGCCCCTCGAGGTCACGCGTGGCGAGCGCGACGCGCCCCTCGGTGGTCGCGCCCCAGGCGAGGAGCGCGGCGGACGACCCGGCGACCACCGCGATCCCGGCGATCGCGCGCCCGAACGGCATCGGCCGGATCGCCAGGAGCAGCGCCGGCGTCCAGAGGTACGGGTACCATTCCGGCCAGTTGGTGCCCGGCGCCCACCACCACAGGCCGGCCACCGCCAGCGCCGCGGCGATCAGCGGCGCGGGGATCGCGCGGCGGCGGCCCGTCGGCGGCGCCGTCCCACGCACCAGCGCGGCGGCCAAGAGGATGATGGCCGAGGCCGGGACGGCGAGCGCGGTCTCCCAGAGCAGCCAGTGGGCCGGTGTCACGCCGCTCGCGGGCGGCGAGATCCCGCGGGCGAGGCCGCGCAGCAGGTAGGGTGCCAGCAGCGTGATCGCCACGGCGACCGCCACGCGCGGCCGCGTGGCGCGCAGCCCGCGCCGCCAGAGCGCGGCGCCCAGGGCGAACGCCAGGGTCCCGGAGGCGAGCAGGGCCCCGGCCGACGCCGAGTACGGGCCCAGGAGCGACTCGAAATAGGTATCCGGCCAGAAGACCGACCCGGACCCGAACGCAGCCCCGAGCGGCGCCCGCGCGAGCACGACGAACCCCGCCAGCGGCCCGGCGAGCGCCCACGGGAGGGCGACGGCGCGCCGCATCGCTCCCGCCGACGCCACCATCACAAGGAGCAGCGCGGC
>CAYLJK010000073.1:7427-9268 GCA_964383975.1 uncultured Gemmatimonadales bacterium
CGTGCGCCGCGCCACGCCGACGGCCGCGGCGCGCGCCGCCCCCTGCTCCGGCGGCACCGGCTGCACCGCAAAGAGCGTGTCCCCTCCGGCGCCGCCCGGGCGCACGTAGTCGAAGACGTCGGAGTCCCCCGGCGCCGTGCGCGCGTCGAGGAATCGCAGCCCGACGCCCGTGCGGGCGGCGAAGCGGTCGGCCACCGCCACGCCCACCGGTGGAACGTCCTCGCTGCGGGCCAGCAGAACCGCGGCGACCGCCGTGCCCGCCGCCGTCTGGCGGCGCGCGACGAGCCACAGGTAGAATGGGGTCGTGACCGCCGCGAGATCGGGCCCATCGGGGGTGAGCGTGGTACGGTGCAGCCCCGCCCACGCGTACGCGTGCCCGTCGCGCCGGAAGAGGGCCACGCCGCGCGAGGCGCCGCCGGCACCGATCTCACGGTCGAGCGCGGCGAAGGCGGCCGGCGGCTCGAGTTCGAGCGCCGGCGCGGACCGCTCGGCCAGGGACCAGACCGCGTGCACCGCGGCGTCCAGCTCGCCGGACAGGCGGCGCGAGGCGCCCGTGATCGCCGCCTCCCGCAGGGCGGGCCAGCGGTGCTCGACGCGGCGCAGCCGCACGGTGCCGACGAGGAGCGCCGCCATCGTCCCCGCCAGGAGCAGCACACCTGCGCGCGCCAGGAGCCGCGGCGCGGATTCCTCCCCGGCCTCCCGGCGCAACGCCAGCACGGCGAGGGCGGCCAGCGGCGCGATGCCACCGGCCAGGATCCACCCCGGAACGCGCGCCCACTCCGCCGCCACCACGGCACCGGCCGCCATCGCGACCGTCCAGGCAGCGTCGGCGCGCCTCACCGGGCCGTCCGCGTGACGACGCCGGCCGCCCGTGCGCCGCTGCGCCTGAAGGAGATGCCGCCCGAGGCGGTGCGGCTCGCCATCGCGGCCGATCCGCGCCTCATCGTGCCCGTGGGCACATGCGAGCTGCACGGGCCGCACCTCCCGGTCGGGGCGGACACCTTCGTCGTCGAGCGCCTGGCCGACGACCTGTCGGCGGAGTTCGGCGTGCTCCGCGGCCCCACTATCGAGTTCGGCGTGAACGACCGCACCGAGGTGCAGGGCGCGGGCGCCGCGAGCGTGCGGCGCAAGACGCTGCGGCGCTGGATCAACGACCTGCTGCCCGACTGGGAACGCACCGGCATCACGGAGTTCCTGGTGCTCACGATGAACGGGTATGCCCCCCACCAGGAGGCGCTCGGCACGGTGGCGACCGACCGTGCGCGCGTGCGGGTCGTGGACATCCTGGCGCTCGACTTCGACTCGCTGGTCGAGCATCCCGACGACCCGATCCACGGCGGCGAGGTGGACACGTCACTCCTGCTGTACGTGCGGCCCGACCTCGTCCGCATGGACCTGGCGTACGACAGTATCATGCCGGAGGCGGACCTGCGCCGCCACCGGCGCGGCACGTCGCTGCGCCTTCCGGCGCTCTCGCCGGGGTCCGTGGGCCATCCCACCAAGGCGAGCGCCGAGAAGGGCGCGCGTCTCTACGGCTTCATCCTGGACCGGGTGCGCGAACGGGTATTCGGCGTGAACCTCGCGGCGCGGCCGGGGTAAGGGGGACCATGCGCCGACTGACCGCCGCGTGCTGCGCCGCGCTCGCCGCCGCCCCCGCACTCCGCGCGCAGGAATTCCTGGATGCCGGCGCGTTCGTCGTGCAGGCCGGCGGCACCGAGGCGGGCCGCGAGGAGTTCGCCATCCGACCGCAGGGCACGGGTTTGCTGCTGGTCTCCACCACCCGGCTCCCCGGCCGCGAGATCCAGCAGCAGCTGATGCTGATCGACAGTTTGAGCCACTTC
>CAYLJK010000074.1:0-3433 GCA_964383975.1 uncultured Gemmatimonadales bacterium
GCGCGTGCGACGGCCGCCGCCGCCACCGGCACCATCGCGAAGCCCGCGACGGTCTCGAGCCCCACGCCCATAGCGCGATGGAGCGTCGGCCGCCCGCGCCGCAGGTCGTCGTTGTCCATGCAGGGCAGGTCGTCGTGGACCAGCGAGTAGGCGTGCACGATCTCGACCGCGCCGGCGAGCTCGGCGATGTGCGGGTCACGACCGCCCGCGGTCTCGAAGGCGGCGAGCACGAGCGCGGGCCGGAACCGCTTCCCCGAGCCGAGGACCGCGTAGCGCACCGCCTGGCGCAGCGCCGGCGAGACCCCGGCCAGCACCTCCGCGAGCACCCCCTCCAGCGCGGCGTCCGTCAGGTCCCGCGCCCGCGCGAGGAAGGCATCCAGCTCCGGGGACTCAGCGACCCTGGTCAACGACGTCCACGCTCCCGTCGGCGGCCTCGCGGATCTGCCGCAGGCGCAGCTCCGCCGCGGCGAGCCGGCTGCGCGCTTCGCGGAGCCGCCCCACTCCCTCCTCGAAGAGCGCCAGCGCCCGATCGAGGTCCAGGTCCTCCCGCTCCAGCGCCTGCACGATCGCCTCGAGGCGCTCGAGATCGGCCTGGAGCGACGACGGGTCGCTCATGGACGTTCCTCCGTCCGGGCCCGCACCTCGCCGTCCGCCACGCGCAGGCGGAACGGCGAACCGGGGGCGAAGTCCGCGGCGCACCGGAGCACCCGCCCGCCGGCGTCGCGCGCCACCGCGTAGCCGCGCTCCAGCACCCGCAGCGGGGACAGCGCGTCGAGCGCGGCCGCGAGCCGATCGGCGCGCGCGCGCGACGCCACGGCGCGCCGCTCGACGGCGGCGTCCATCCGCAGCCGCGAGGCGGTGAGCCGGTGCCGCACCGCGCCCACCCGGCGTTCCGCCGCCCCGGCCATCCGGCCCGCCGCACCCCTCAGCCGCAGCGCCGCCGCCTGCACGCGGCCGGCCGCGGCGCGCGCCAGGTGCCGCTCCACGACGCCCAGGTGCCGCAGCACCTCGGCGCGGTCCGGGACCGCCTTCTCCGCCGCGGCCGAGGGCGTGGGCGCGCGCTCGTCGGCGACCAGGTCGGTCAGCGTCACGTCCAGCTCGTGGCCCACGGCCGAGATGGTGGGCACCGGCGAGGCCGCGACGGCGCGCGCGACCTTCTCGTCGTTGAACGCCCGGAGGTCCTCCTGCGACCCTCCGCCGCGTCCGACGATCAGCAGGTCGAGGCCCGGCACCCGGCCGGCGACGCCGAGCGCGCGCACCAGGTCGCGCGGGGCGTCCTCCCCCTGGACCCGCGCGCCGACCAGGATCAGTTCGACCAGCGGCCAGCGCCGCGCGACCACCGCCGTGATGTCGTGCCAGACCGCCCCCTCGGCGCTGGTGACCACGCCGATGCGCCGCGGGAAGCGCGGCAGCGGCCGCCGCCGCGACGGGTCGAGGAGGCCATCACGCTGCAGCGCCGCGCGCGCGCGCGCCAGCGCGATGGCGTGCCAGCCCCCCTCTCCCGTCGGCAACAACTGCCGGACCACGAACCGCAGGTCTCCCCGCTTCGGGCCCACGGTGAGCGCGCCCTTCGCGAACACCTTGAGGCCCTCGGCGGGCGGCGCCGCCAGCCGCTGGGCATCGGTGCGCCACATCGTGCAGTTCAGCTGGGCTTCCGGGTCCTTCAGCGTGAAGTACCAGTGGCCGCTGTCGTAGCTGCGGAAGTTGGAGACTTCCCCCTCGACCCAGACCGTCGGGAAGCACTCATCGAGCAGGCGCCGGGCGCTCTCGACCACCTCGCGGATGGTGTACGGGCGCTCCTCCGCGGCGGCCGGCTCGAGGGGGAGTCGCAGCGTCACGCGGCCGCCTGCGCCGCCGCCTGCACCGTGTTGGTCATGAGCATCGCGATCGTCATCGGGCCGACGCCTCCCGGCACCGGCGTGATCGCCGAGGCCACCTCCCTCGCCTCGACGAACTTCACGTCGCCGACCAGCCGGTAGCCCTTCTCCGTGGACGGGTCGTCCACTCGGTTCACTCCGACGTCGATCACCACCGCACCGGGCTTGATCATGTCCCCGCCGACGACCTCCGGCGCGCCCGCGGCGACGACCAGGATGTCGGCGTCCCGCGCGTGGCGCTTCAGCTCGGCCGGCGGCGTGCCGGTGTGGCAGACGGTGACCGTCGCGTTCGCGCCCCTCGCCTTCTGCATCAGCATGTTGGCGACCGGCCGGCCGACGATCATCGACCGTCCGATGACGACGGCATGCTGCCCCGCCGGGTCCACGCCGGAGCGGGCGAGCAGCTCCAGCACGCCGGCCGGCGTGCATGGCCGGAACGCCGTCCGGTCGCCGATGACGAGCTTGCCGACGTTGACCGGGTGGAAGCCGTCCACGTCCTTCGCCGGCGAGATGCGCTCGATCACCCGGTCGCCGGAGAGCGGCTTCGGGAGCGGCATCTGCACGAGGATGCCGTGCACGGCGGGGTCGCTGTTCAGTCGGTCCACCAGGGCGAGCAGCTCCGCCTCCGGCGTGGTGGCCGGGAGCCGGATCGTCTCCGACGTCATCCCCAGCTCCTCCGCCGCCTTCCCCTTCATGCGGACGTAGACCTGGCTCGCCGGGTCCTCGCCGACGATGACGACCGTGAGACCGGGCGTGACTCCTTTCGCCTTGAGGTCCGCGATCCTGCCGCGCAGTTCCTCGCGGATGGCCTTCCCGATGGCGTTCCCGTCAATGATGCGCGCCGTCATCCTCGCTCCTTGCTCCCCCGCTCTCCTCACTCCCCTCACTCCCGTTCCCCTTACTTCGCCACCCCGACCGCCCGCGTCTCGCGAATGACCACCACCCGGATCTGCCCCGGATACTGCAGCTCGTTCTCGATCCGCCTGGCGATCTGCTCCGACAGCTCGCCGGCGCGCGCGTCATCCACGGATTCCGGGGTCACGATGACCCGGATCTCGCGCCCCGCTTGAATGGCATAGCACTTCTCCACCCCGCTGAAGCTGGTGGCGATCTCCTCGAGACGGGTGAGGCGCTTGACGTAGTTCTCGAACGCCTCGCGGCGCGCGCCGGGCCGGGAGCCGGAGATCGCGTCGGCGGCCTGGACGATGACGCTGATCGGCGTCTCGTGGGGCACGTCGTCGTGGTGCGCGGCGATGCAGTTCACGACAATCGGGTGCTCGCCGTACTTCGTGGCGACCTCCACGCCCAGCTGGACGTGGGTCCCCTCGTGCTCGTGGGTGAGCACCTTGCCGATGTCGTGCAGGAGGGCCCCGCGGCGGGCCATGGCGGCGTCGAGCTTCAGCTCGTTCGCCATGATCCCGGCGATCCAGCACACTTCCTTGACGTGCTTGAGGAGGTTCTGGCCGTACGAGGTGCGGAACTTCATCCGGCCCACGAGCCTGACCAGCTCGGGATGCAGCCCGTGCACACCGACGTCGTAGGCCGCCTGCTCGCCG
>CAYLJK010000074.1:3443-5368 GCA_964383975.1 uncultured Gemmatimonadales bacterium
GCCTCCTGGACCTGCTGGTCCACGTCCGCCTGCGCCTTGCGGACCACCTCCTCGATGCGCCCCGGGTGGATGCGGCCGTCGGTGATGAGGCGGTCCAGGGCGAGGCGCGCGACCTCACGGCGCACCGGATCGAAGCAGGAGACCGTGACGGCGTCCGGCGTGTCGTCGATGATGACGTCCACGCCCGTGGCCTGCTCGAAGGCGCGGATGTTGCGGCCCTCGCGGCCGATGATCCGGCCCTTCATTTCGTCGCTCGGGAGAGCCACGGCGGCGACCGTGGACTCCGCGGTGTGGTCGGCCGCGATGCGCTGGATGGCCATCGCCACGATCTTCTTCGCTTCCTTGTCGGCCTCCCGCCGCGCGGCCTCCTTGAGGTTCCGCACGAGGTTCGCCGCCTCGGCTCGGGCCTCGTCCTCGACGGAGCGGAGCAGCTCCCGCTTCGCCTCGGCCGCGGTGAGCCCGGCCAGGGCCTCGAGCCGGCGCCGGTGCTCGAGGGCGATCTGCCGCAGCTCGCTCTCCTGCGCCGCCACCCGCTGCTCGAGCCGCGCCACCTCGCCGAGCCGCGACTCCAGCTCCTTCTCCTTGCGGTCGGTCAGCTCCACCTTCCGGTCGAGCTGCTGCTCCCGTTCGTCGAGCCGCCGCTCGACGCGGGCGATCTCGTCGCGCCGGCGTGCGCTCTCGGCCTCCGCGGCCTCACGCGCCTTCGCGACCTCTTCCCGACCGGTGAGAAGAAGGGATTGACGGAGCGCCTCGGCCTCACGCCGCGCGTCGGCGAGGAGGCGTTCCGCGACGTCCTGTGCCGTCGCCTTCGCCTTCGCCGCCGCCCTGCGCTCGACCGACCGCCCAACTATGAAGGACACCGCCCCGGCCGCGAGCACCGCGACCAGGCCGATCACCACGCTCCACATCAGCATATGACCACTCCGGCGGTCACCCGCCCTGAGTGATTGTCCGATTCCGAACTCGCACAGCGGCAGTAACTTACGGGTCGGCGACGGCCCCCGCCAGAGGCCGGAGCCGATTCAGCCGGCGACGCTCTGGCGCTTCTGGGGTGGGAGGAGTCGGGCCAGCTCGGCACTCAGCAGCCGCAGCCGCTGGGCGAGTTCCTGCTGGCCCCGCCGCGCCTCGAACAGCTCGTTGGTGATGGCCAGCGCCGCCAAGATGGCGGCCTTGTGGCTCTCGACGACGGGCCCGGCGCCGAGCACGCCGCGCATCGTCTGGTCCACGTAGGCGGCGACCTGGCGGGTGTAGTCGGGGTCCAGTTCGGTGCGGACGGTGTACTCCTGGTCGCAGATCGAGACGCGGACCGCCTGCTTCCGGTTCATGCGTCAGCCCTCCCCGTTCCCGCGCTGCTGCTCCAGGAATTCCAGCCGGCTCAGCAGGTCGCTGACGCGGCTCCGCGCCGCCTCGAGCCGTTGGTGGAGCGCCTGATTCTCCTGCGCGACGGCGGCCGCTGCCGCGCCGTCGCCGCGGGCCTCCAGCTCGGCGGTGCGGGCCTCGGCCTGGAGGGCCCGCCGTCGCCAGGCGGCGAGCTCCCCTTCGAGCAGCCGGAGCACCTGCTCCAGCTCCTCGAACGCCTGGAGGTCAGGCCTCTCGCCGCCGGACGCCATGTGCCTGTTCCGCCGCCCGCACCGCGCGCGCGAGGGCCTTGTCGGCCTCCTCCTCGCGCAGGGTGCGGTCGGGCGCCCGGAACACCAGCCGCCACGCCACACTCCGCTCCCCCGTGCCCAGCGGGAGACCGCGGTATTCGTCGAAGACCCAGAGCCGTTCGCAGAGCTTTCCCGCCGCCGTACGCAGCGTCGCCTCGACCGTCGCGGCCGGAAGGTCCTCGCCGAGGACGAGCGCCACGTCGCGTTGCACCTCCGGCCACGCCGGGACCGGCCGGTAGCGACAGTCGGCGGAGGGTTGCGCGACGGGGAGCGCCA
>CAYLJK010000074.1:5378-9245 GCA_964383975.1 uncultured Gemmatimonadales bacterium
ACCGGCCCATAAGCCCCGCGCCAACTCGCGACGGTCGTGAACCGGTCCGCCGGCAGCGGGACCGCGCGCCCAAGGGTCCGCTCACCGCGGCGCACGACCCAGCCGTCCCCGTCGGGCGTGACGACGGCGTCCGGCCACGTCATCGCCACCGCCGCCTCCAGCAGCGCTTTCACGTCGAAGAGGTCGGCGTCCGGCGGATGCGGCTCGCTCCAGTGGGCCGGCCGTCGCGCGCCCGTCACGACGCCGGCGACGCGACCCTCCTCGGCCGGCAGCGTGTAGGTCCGATCCCCGCCCCGCTCGGTGCGTCCCCCGGCCTCGAAGACGCGGCCGATCTCGAAGAGCCGCACGTCCCGGTTGTGCTGGCGCCAGTTGTGCTCGACGCGCCGCGTGAGGCCGGAGAGCAGGTCCCGGCGGAGCCACGCCTCCTCCTGGCTGAGCGGATTGCGCAGCCCCGCCTGCCGCTCGTCCGTCCTCGGGCCGAGCGGGAGCGTGGAGGCCTCGTGCAGACCGAGCCCGGTCAGGACGATACGCAGCCGGTCGGCGAGCTGCTCCTCCTCCGAATCGGGCACCGTGCCCGGCCGGTAGGCATGGAGGTCGTCGGGGAACCGGTCGTAGCCCACGAGCCGCGCCACTTCCTCGACGAGGTCGATCTCGCGCTCGAGGTCGGGGCGCCACGCCGGCACCTGCACCGCGCACCGGTCCTCCTTGGGGCTCACGACGCAGCCGATGCCGGTCAGCGTGCGCTCGACCTCGCTGCGCGCCACCGCCGCGCCGAGCACTTGCGTGAGGCGGGCGTCCCGGAGGAAGAGCGTGCGCGGCGCCATGACCCGGGCCACGACGTCCACGGCGCCGGTGACGCGGCCGCCGGCGACAGCGACGATGAGTTGCGCGGCGCGCGCGAGCCGCGCGGCCGTCGCCTCGTGGTCCACACCGCGTTCGAACCGGTAGCTGGCGTCGGTGCTGAGGCCGAGGGCGGTGCGGGTGCGGCGGGTGCGGCGCGGGTCGAAGTAGGCGCACTCCAGCAGCACGTCCGTCGTCCGCAGCGTGACCTCGCTCTCCGAGCCGCCCATCACTCCCGCCACCGCCGTCGCGCGCCAGGCGTCGGCGATGACGGTCATCTCCGGCGTGAGGGTGCGAGTCTGGCCGTCGAGGGTCGTGAGGACCTCGCCGGGCCGGGCCCGCCGCACGACGACCGCGGGACCGCCGAGCCGCGCCAGGTCGAAGGCGTGGAGCGGCTGGCCGTTCTCGAACAGCAGCAGGTTGGTCGCGTCCACGACGTTGTTGATGGAGCGCGCCCCGACCGCGGCGAGCCGGTCCCTGAGCCAGCGGGGCGACGGCCCCACGGTGACGCCGCGGATGACGGCCGCGGTGTAGCGCGGGCAGCCGTCGGGGTCCTCGACCGCGATGCGCACGCCATCCGCGTCGCCGCTCGCGCCGGCGGCGCGCACGACCCGCGGCGGCTCGGGCGCCCCGGGGAACCCGGGGAGCTTCACCGCCAAGCCGAGCACCGCGCCGAGGTCCCTGGCGAGCCCCTCGTGGCTCAGCAGGTCGGGGCGGTTGGCCGTGACGTCCAGCTCGTAGAGCGTGTCGCCGATCGGCAGAACGTCGAGGAGCGGCGTGCCAGGGGCGGCCGCGGTCTCCAGCTCGAGGATCCCCTCGGCATCCTCGCCGAGCGCCAGCTCTCGCGCCGAGCAGAGCATCCCCTCGCTGACCTCGCCGCGGATCGTCCGCCGCTCCAGCCTGATCCCGCCCGGGAGCACGGTCCCCACGCGCGCGAACGGGTAGCGCTTCCCCGCTGTCACGTTCGGCGCCCCGCAGACGACCGAGAACGGCTCGGCCGCGCCGGCGTCCACGCGGCAGAGCGTGAGCCGGTCGGCGTTGGGGTGGCGCCTCGCCTCCAGCACCAGGCCGACGACGACGCCCGCCAGCTCGGCGTGCGGCGTGGTCATGGCGTCCACCGGTGCCCCGAGCATGGTGATCCGGTCGCGCACGTCGATCGGATCGAGGCGCGTACCGAGCAGCTCCGAGAGCCAGCGCAGCGAGGCGTTCACCGCGCGTCCACGAACTGCGCGAGGAGCCGCACGTCCGCCTCGTAGAGAAGCCGCAGGTCGGGGATGCCGAAGAGCTGCTGCGCCATCCGCCCCGGCCCCATGCCGAAGGCCCATCCGGTGTAGCGTTCCGGGTCGAGCCCCACGCTCGCGAAAACCGCGGGGTCCACCATCCCGCAGCCGAGGATCTCCACCCAGCCCGTGCGTTTGCACGTGGGACAGCCGGGGCCATGACAGATCTGGCACTCGACGTCCATCTCCGCCGACGGCTCGGTGAACGGGAAGAACGACGGCCGGAACCGCACCCGGGTCGTGGCCGCGAACAGGCGGCGCGCGAAGTGCGTCAGCGTCGCCTTCAGGTCCACGAAGGTGATGCCCTCGTCCACCGCGAGGCCCTCGATCTGCTGGAACGCGGGGGCGTGGGACGCATCGAACGCGTCCCGGCGGTAGCACATGCCGGGGATGAGGACGCGGATCGGCGGCGGATACGCCTGCATCACGCGGATCTGCGCCGGCGAGGTGTGCGTGCGCAGCACGACGCCGTCGTCGAGGTACAGCGTGTCGTGGGCGTCGAGCGCCGGGTGGTCCGGCGGGAAGTTGAGGGCGAAGAAGTTGTGCCACTCGGTCTCGGCCTCGGGCCCCGTGTACCGGGTGAACCCGAGCTCGCCGAAGATGCGCGTGATGCGCTCGGTGACGAGCGTCGTGGGGTGCTTCGCGCCACGCCAGACGGGGCGCGCGGGCATCGTGAGGTCCGCAGCGGCCGCCACGCGCTCGGCCTGCGTGAGCCGGGCCTCAGCGGCCTCGAAGAGCGCCTCGAGGGCCACCTTGGCGGCGTTCGCCCGCCGCCCGACTTCGCGCCGCGCCTCCGGGTCGAGGCCCGGGAGCGCCCTCAGGACGGACGTGAGCCGCCCCGCCTTGCGGCCGAGGTACTCGGTCCGCAGGGTCTGTAGCGCCTCACGCCCGCCGGCGGAGCGTACCCGCTGCTCCGCCTCCCCTTCGAGTGCGGCGAGCGCGGCGACGAGGTCCGCCGACGCGCCGCTCATCGCGCTAGTGCTGGGCCCGGGCCAGGTCGGCGAGCTTCGCGAAGGCGTCGGCGTCGCGCACCGCGAGGTCCGCGAGGACCTTGCGGTTGATCTCGACCCCGGCCCGCTTCAGCCCGCTGACCAGCTGGTTGTACGAGAGGTCGTTGAGCCGGGCCGCGGCGTTGATGCGCGTGATCCAGAGCCGGCGGAAGTCGCGCTTCTTCTGGCGCCGGTCCCGGTAGGCGTAGGCCCAGCCGCGCTCGACGGTCTCCTTCGCGGCCTTCCACAGCTTGCTGCGCCCGCCACGGTTGCCGCGGGCCAGCTTCATGACCTTCTTCTTACGCTTGTGGCGTACGACGTTGCTCTTGACGCGGGGCATGGTCGGGTCTCCTCAGGCCGAGAGCAGGTGCGTGAGGCGCACGCGATCGGCGCCCGACGCGATCGCGCCCTTGCGCAACCGCCGCTTCCGCTTCGGGTCCTTCTTGGTCAGGATGTGGCTCTTGAAGGCGCGACGGCGCCGGACCTTGCCGGTCCCGGTCACCTTGTAACGCTTGGCCGCCGCCTTCTTCGTCTTCTTCTTCACGATGGCTCCCTATCTCGGCGTCATCAGCATCGTCATGTTCCGGCCCTCGAGCCGGGCTTCCTGCTCGACCTTCCCCACGTCCGCCAGCGTCTCGGCGACGCGGTCCAGCACCTCCTTGCCCAGCTCGGGATGCGCCATCTGCCGGCCCCGGAACATCATCGTCACCTTGACCTTGTTCCCCTCGGCGAGGAATTCCCGCGCGTGGCGGGTCTTG
>CAYLJK010000075.1:0-878 GCA_964383975.1 uncultured Gemmatimonadales bacterium
GCGAAGAAGTACGTGGAGTTGGTCCCCATCTCGTGCAGGTCCACCGCGACCATCGGCCACCAGCGCTGGAACGCGGCGACGCGGCCGCGGGTCTCCGGGTGGGAGAGCAGGAACCAGTCGCGGTTGATGTCGAAGCCGTAGTGGCTCGTGCGCGGGCCGGGCCAGTTCCCCTGGTGGACCATCGCGGCCGGCGACGTCGGCACGCCGAGCGCGCCGCGCGTCCGCAGGACGTCCTGCACGTGCCGCTCGTGGCCGTCCGGGTTCTGGAGCGGGTCCACCAGCACGACGGTCGAGTCCAGGATCAGCTGCGTCTCCGCGTCGCGGCCGGCGGCGAGCTGGTAGATCATCGCGATGGCGGCCTCGGTTCCCGACGCTTCGCCGCCGTGCACCGTGTACCCGAGCCAGACCGTGGCCGGCATCCGCGCGATGATGGCGGCGAGCTCGGCCGCGCTCGCGCCGCGCGGCTCCGCGAGGCGCGCGGCGTCGGCGCGGATGGCGTCCATCCGGGCGTGGTTCGCCTCGCTGGAGATCACGGCCAGGAACGACTCGCGCCCCTCGAACGTGACGGCGAGCGTCTCCACGCGCACGCGGCGGCTCGTGGCGGCCACGCGCTCCAGGTACCGGGCGAGCATGTGGTGCGGCGTGAACCGCTCCCCCACCTCATGGCCGAGGACGGCGGGGGGCCGCGGGACGCCGGGGTCGTACGGGCCGGAGCCGCCGAGGCCGTGCTGGGCGAGCAGGGACGCCGGCCAGCAGGCGGCGGCCAGGACGACGAGGAGATGACGCTTCACAGAATGGCTCCTTGCGGCGGACGGCGGCTCCACGCGGCGACGAGGAGGGCGGCGGACCCGATCAGCGCCAGAGCCGCCACCCAGTCG
>CAYLJK010000075.1:888-5542 GCA_964383975.1 uncultured Gemmatimonadales bacterium
CACGATACACTTCCTCCCCGACAAACACCTCGGTGAGAACACCGCCTACACGCTGGGAATGGCGGACCGAATCGCCGAGTGGGATCCGTGTGACCCCAACGGGAAGGACCCCGACCCAGTCGCCGAGGCGGACGTACACGGTGCGCACGTCGGTAGTCAGAACGGGAGCACGCTCGATCCGCGCGACGAGCAGCGGCGTGCTCCGCGAGGTGCGACCGAGCGGGTCCAGGAACTGGCTGATGCCGGTGTTCGCAGAACGCGCGACGCCCACGCGGGTTTCGATGGCGCGCATCACCAGGTGACCGGCGTGCTGGTAGGGCGCCGCGGTCCGACCGAACCAGGCATCGTTCGTGATGTTCACGAGGAAGTCAGCGCCGTCGCGGCGGTAGTGCCGGGCGAGGTCCTCGAACGCCGACTCGTAACAGATCAGCACGCCGAAGCCCCCCTCCGCGATGCGGTAGACGGGGAACCGATGCCCTCGGGCGTACCCCCCGAACCACTGCAGCCGCCCGAACCAGCGCGGGTTGAGGAACGGGACGCGCTCCACGATGGGGACGAGATAGGTCTTGCGGTACGCGGGCCAGGTGCGTGCCGACCCGGTGGTGTCGAAGAGGAAGGCCGCGTTGAAGTACTCGTACGATCCGTCTCCCGCGAACTCGGCGTCGAGCCCGCCCGCGAGGATGGGCGTGCGCAGCTCCCGTGCCAGGTCGCCGATCCACCGCTCCCATTCCGGCACATTGACGAAGTAGTTGGGAACGGCGACCTCCGGCCAGGCGACCAGGCGCACCACGGTGTCAGCGTGCGCGCGGCGCGTCATGTCCAGGAGCTGCTGCACCAGGGCGTCGTTCTCGCGGCCGCGCCGCTTCTCGTCGTATCCCACGTTCGGCTGGAGCACCGCGACGGTGGTCACGGGGCGCATCACC
The DNA here is from genome assembly GCA_964383975.1 of uncultured Gemmatimonadales bacterium. GTDB lineage: Bacteria > Gemmatimonadota > Gemmatimonadetes > Gemmatimonadales > JACORV01 > DASXPG01. The sequence continues at coordinate 1,812 of CAYLJK010000075.1, forward strand.
AGGGTGCGCTCCCGCCAGAAGCCGTAGCCGAGGGCGGCGGCCAGTGTGAGCGCGAGCGCGAGCGCGGGATGGCGCCACCGGCGCGTGAAGAGCGCGACGAAGACGAGCGCGTTAGCCCAGGCAAGCCACAGGGTGACGCCACGCGCACCGGCAAGGTCGGCCCACTGCACCAGCGTGGGGACACGCACCAAGGCCGTGCCGAGCCCGAGCCATGGGAAGCGCAGGTCGGCCGTGTGGCCCTGAAGCCACTCCCCCGCGGTCCAGACAAGCGGGAAGACCAGCCAGAGCGGCAGGCCCGTGCGGGACCGCACGTGCCACGTCGCCCAGCCCACGGCGAGCCAGACCGGGGCGAGCACGAGGAACACGGACGCCAGGTAGCCGAGGGCGGAGAGCGGCGTGAAGTGCCAGAGCGCGACGACCATCCAGTACAGCACCGTCCCGTTGGCGACGACGCCGAACCAGTAGCCGGTCCGCGCCGCCTCCCACCCGCCCCCGCCGCGCTGGCGCACCTCCTCCAGCATCCAGAGGAAGGGGACCAGCGCCACGAACGCCGGGACCGCCAGGCCGGCCGGAGGGTAGGCGACGAACAGCAGGGCGGCCGTGGCGGCGGTCGCCAGGAGGACGCGCCGGGTCGGCAGGAGCTCCCGCGGGCTCACACCTTCACGTCGCGCTGCTCGGCCGCGGAGCGGTAGATCGCCTCGATGACCTTGTGCAGGCGGATCTGGTCCTCGGGAGGAACAACCTGCTCGTCGACGCGCACGCCGGCGAGGAAGTACGCCCACTCCGAGCGGTACGAAGCCGTGAAAGCATGCTCCCGCCCGGCCGCCCCCTTGGGCGTCACGTCCACGGCCTGGCCGTGAAGCTCCTTGAACACGCGGAACGGCGCGATGGACGCGGAGCCGCCCGTCCCCTGGATGTCGAGCCAGAACCGCTCCGTGTCACCGACGTGACGCCACGAGACGTCGCAATAGAGGCAGGTCCCGTTGTCGCAGTACAGCTGCGCCGACCCGATCTCGTCCACCTGCCCGCTCGTGCGGAGGCACGCCGAGACGCGCTGGACCACGGGCCGCCCGGAGATCCAGAGCCCGAGGTCGAGCATCGGCAGCCCGAGGTCCATCATGACGCCGCCGCCAGACTCCTTCTGCCGCGACCGCCAGCCGAGCTGGTGGCGCGCGGCGCGGAAGACGTACCAGCCCGTGCGCAGCGTCGCGAGCTCCCCCAGCTCGCCGCCGGCGATGAAGTCGTGCACTGCCTGTACATCGGACCGGAAGCGGTGGTTCATGGCCACCAGGACGTTGCGCCGCGCCTTGTCCGCCGCTTTCAGGACCCGCGCGGCCCCGGCCGAGGAGAGGGCCATCGGGCGTTCGACGACGACGTGGGCCCCGGCGGCGAGGGCAAGGGTCGTGTGCGCCTCGTGGAGGTGGCTGGGGGTGCAGATGAGGACCGCGTCGGGTTTGGCGAACTCGAGAAGGTCCTCGATGTCCGTCCACCAAGCGCCGACGCCCAGGCGCTGGGCGATGGCACGGGCCTTCGCGCCGTCGTTGTCGGCGATGCCGACGATCTCGACGTCCCGGAATCGGCGCAGCACGGGCAGGTGCGCGACCTGCGCGATCGCGCCGGCTCCAACGACGCCGATGCGGATGTTGGAGGACTGTGCGCTGGACGCCATCAGTAGACCCGCTCCAGGGTGGCACCGTGGTAGTAGGCGGCCAGGATCCCGCGGTAGTCCTGCCCCGCGCGCGACCGGCCGACCGCCCCGAACTGGCACATGCCGACGCCGTGGCCGTAGCCGGCCCCCGCCGCGACGAGCCGCGTCACCCGGTCCTCGCGCCGCTCCACGTGCAGCTGGAAGAGCGTCGAGAGCAGCTGCCGGTCGGCCCCCGGCCGCAGGACCTCGCGGACCCGGCCCATCGGCACGGTGAACGTCCCGGCGTCGGTGTCGATCGTCAGCTCCGCCACGCGCCCGGTCGGCGTGGTTCGTGAGGCCCGGACATCGGCGACGCGCGTCACGTCCCGTCCCCGCCCGTTCAGCGACGCGGGGAGCGTCCGGCTGAGCATCGCCACCAGGCCCGCCTCGTCCCACTCCTCGCGCCAGCGGAAGCGCGGCGAGATGGCGCAGTAGTAGTCCCGGTCGCCGCTCCCCGACCGGTCCGACACCGCGCGAAGATACGGCGCCGCCGCACTGTTCTGGAAGACCTCACGGGCGGCCTCCGTGGACCAGCCGCAGGTCGAGTGGAAAAGCGCCTCGATGGGGCGGCCTTCCCACACCAGCACCTGGCCGGTCGTGGCCCGCACCGCCTCGACGACCTCGGGGACCTCCGACTCGATGCCGCCGTACACCTGGTCCGCGTCCGTGGGGAAGACGTCGAACCCCAGGGCTTCCCGGCGGCCCCGGAAACGCAAGGCGTAGGACCGGGCGGCGACGGCCTGTGCCCGCACGGCCTCCCGGTCGGACGGTGCCCGGAAGCCGAGCTCCAGGGCGACCACGCTGTAGAGATAGGGCTCCAGGGCGACTCGGTTGACGACGGTCACGCCGGCCGTGCCCCGCAGCAGCACGAGAACGCCCCGGAAGCGCCGGCCGGCGACGACGACCCGGTCGTCGGGGCTGGTCGGGACGATGGCGACAGGCGGTGCCACCGTGACCGGCTCGGCGCGGTCCGGGCGGAGGAGGAGGAGCATCCCGCCATCGCCCGCGCGAACCACCCAGCTGCGCCCGCCGTCCACGATGGCGATGACCTCGTCGCCGGCGGTCGTGAGCCGCCACTGCCCCGTCGCGCTGACGACCGCCGAATCGCGATCCACGACCAGGCCGACGCGCATCGCGGGCTGCGCGCCCACCGGCACGGCCGGTCCTGGTGGGGAAGGCGCGCAGGCCGCAGCCAGCGCCAGGGCGAGGAGGAGCCCCGGGCGGCCCCTCACCCGGCCGGCACCGCCACGAGGTCGTAGTCCAGCGCGTCGGTCACGCGGACCCGCACGAAGTCGCCGGGCGCGCGCGCGCGCTCCGTCCGCAACCAGGTGCAGCCGTCCACGTCGTCGGCCTGGAACGGGGCGCGCGCGACCAGCTGCCCCGGGTCGTCCGGGCCGGCGCCCTCGTCCACCAGGACCTCCAGCTCCTGCCCCACGTACTCGGTCAGCCGCTCGGCCGAGACGGCCCGCTGCAGCTCCAGCAACTGCGCCAGGCGGTCCTGCTTGACCGCGTCCGGGACGTCGTCCGGGAGATCGGCGGCGCGCGTGCCCTCCTGCGGGGAATACGCGAAGGCGCCGAGGCGGTCGAACCGCATCTCGTCCACGAACTCGAGCAGTTGGCGGAAGTCCTCATCGGTCTCGGTCGGGAAGCCGACGAGGGCCGTCGTGCGCACCGCGATGCCGGGGACCGCCTCCCGCAGGAGCCGCACGCGGCGCCGCAGGCTCTCCTGCCGCTCGGGCCGGCGCATCAGCGCGAGGAGACGGTCGCAGGCGTGCTGGATGGGCATATCGAGATACGGCACGAGGCGCGGCTCGCTCGCGAGCAGTTCGATGAGCGCGGGCGTGATCCCGGCCGAGTACACGTACAGCAGGCGGAACCAGGGCACGCCCGTGCGGCGCAGCAACGCGCGGAGCAGGTCGGGGAGGGCGGGGCCGCCCGGCGGCAGGTCGCGGCCGTAGTGCCCGAGGTCCTGGGCGACGAGGTTGATCTCCCGCGCGCCACGGGCCTCCAGCTCCTGCGCCTCACGCACCAGCTCCTCCAGCGG
>CAYLJK010000075.1:5552-9186 GCA_964383975.1 uncultured Gemmatimonadales bacterium
GGTGCTTGCCACGCATCAGCGGGATGGCGCAGAAGGCACAGGAGTGATCGCACCCCTCGCTGATCTTCAGGTAGCGGACGTGGGGCCTGGTGCCGAAGAAGAACCGCATCCCGGGATGCATCACCTCGGCCGCCTCCAGCAGGCCGTCCGCGGCGAGGCGCGGGACGAGGCCCGGGAGGTCAGCGAAGCCGCAGAAGTGGTCCACCTCCGGGATCTCCCGTCGCAGCTCCGCCTCGTAGCGGGTGACCAGGCACCCGACGGCGACGACGGCGCGGCAGCGGCCCTCGACCTTCATGCGCGCGGCCCGGAGCATCACCTCGATGGATTCCTGCTTGGCGGCGTCGATGAAGCCGCACGTGTTCACGAGGATGAGATCAGCGTCCGTGAGGTCGGGGGTGACCTGCGCGCCGTGGCCGACGAAGCGCGCGACCAGCGCTTCGCTGTCCACGGTGGCCTTGTCGCAGCCGAGGGAGATGATGCCGAGCCGCATGGATGACGCAAGGTACGATGGACAAGGGGAGGAAGGGGAGTGAGGGGAGTAGGGGGGCACCTTCACTCCCCTCGCTCCCTTCACGTCGCTCCCCTCACTCCCCTTACTGGAGAAAACTCTCCAACGCCCTCGCCTTCGAGATGTGCCGCAGGCGCGAGAGCGCCTTTTCCTTGATCTGCCGCACGCGTTCGCGGGTGATCCCCAGGAGGCTGCCGATCTCCTCGAGGGTCATCGGCTCCTTCCCATCCAGGCCGAAGTAGAGCCGGAGGATCCTCGCCTCGCGCTCCTTGAGGGTGCCGAGGACGCGCTCGATGGACTCGGTCAGCGCGTGCTCGAAGGTCTCCTCGTCGGGGGTCGGATTGAGCGTGTCCGGGAGGTAGTCGAGGAGCTTGTTGTCCTCGCCCGGCGTCATCGGCGCGTCGAGGGAGAGGTGGCTCTGGCTGATGGAGAGGGTCTTCTCCACCTCCTCCTCGCTGATGTCCATCCCCTCGGCGATCTCCTGCGCGGTCGGCTCGCGCCCCAGCTCCTGCTGGAGGGCCGACGACCGCTTGCCGATCCGGTGCAGCGTGCCGGCCCGGTTCAGCGGCACCCGGACGATGCGGCTCTGCTCGGCCAGGGCCTGGAGGATCGCCTGGCGGATCCACCACACCGCGTACGAGATGAACTTGATCCCCTTGGTCTCGTCGAACTTGTGGGCGGCGCGGATGAGACCGAGGTTGCCCTCATTGATGAGGTCGGCGAGCGACACGCCCTGGTTCTGGTACTTCTTGGCGACCGAGACCACGAACCGGAGGTTCGAGCGCACGAGCTTGTCGAGCGCTTCGGCGTCACCGGAGCGGATACCGACGGCGAGGACGGATTCCTCCTCGCGGGTGATGAGGGGATACTGGCTGATCTCGCGGAGATACTGATCCAACGAACCTTCTTCGACCCACGCTTTTCGTGCAGCGGTGTGTCTCGGCATGGACTCGCAGATCCGCGGACGGTTGCTGAATGTCTAGCCGGGGGCGAGCGGGGGCGCAAGGAGGGTGCGCGGTGATGAGTGATGAGGCGATGGGGGCGCACCGCGGACTCCAACACCGGTCACCCGTCACGCTCGCTCATCGCCTCATCACGACTCATGACGCGTCACCCATCACGTCTCATATGTATCGATCTGCGCCCGCTGCAGCGTCCCGCTGTAGTCGATGTACACGCTCTTGGTCTCGCTGAAGAACTCGTACACCTGCCAGCCGCCCTCGCGGTGCCCGTTGCCGGTCTCCTTGACGCCGCCGAAGGGAAGGTGCGCCTCGGCGCCGATCGTGGGCGCGTTGACGTACGTGATCCCGGCGTCGAGGTCCTGGATCGCCTTGTACGCCGAGAGGATGTCCCGCGTGTAGAGCGCGGAGCTGAGGCCGTACTTCACGTCGTTGTTGATACGGATCGCCTGGTCGAGCGTCGAGAATCGCAGCACGGCGAGCACCGGCCCGAAGACCTCTTCCTGCTCCAGCCGCGAGCCGGCCTTCACCCCGGCGAAGACCGTCGGCTGGTGGAACCACCCCTTCGCGAGGCGCGCCCCGCGCGCCCGCCTGCCGCCGGTGACCAGCTCGGCCCCCTCGGCGGACGCGATCTCGACGTACTTCATCGTGTTCTTCAGGGCCGCCTCGTTGATCATCGGCCCCACGTCCGTTGACGGGTCGAGGCCGTCGCCGAGCCGCAGCTTCGCCACGCGGTCCACCAGCATGCGGAGGAAGCGGTCGTGGACCTTGCGGTGGAGCAGCAGGCGGCTGGTGGCGGTGCACCGTTGGCCCGTGGTGCCGAACGCGCCCCACAGCACGCCGTCGAGCGCGAGATCGAGATCCGCGTCGTCCATGACGATCATCGCGTTCTTGCCGCCCATCTCCAGCGAGAGCCGCTTGTGGGCGCGGCCACAGGTCTCGCCGAGGCGCGAGCCGATCTCGGTGGAGCCGGTGTATGAGATGACGGGGATCCGGGGGTGCGCCACGATGGCGTCGCCGACCGCCGAGCCGCGCCCGTGGACCAGCTGGATGACTTCCGGCGGCAGGCCGGCCTCGAGGAGGATCTCCACGAGGCGCGTCCCCGTGTGCGGCACGTCCACGCTCGGCTTGAAGACGACGGCGTTCCCGCAGAGGAGCGCGGGGAAGATCTTCCACGTAGGGATCGCCATCGGGAAGTTGAACGGGGTGATGACCCCCGCCACGCCGATCGGACGCCGCATGGACATCGCCCACTTGTTGCGCAACTCGGAGGGCACGGTGTAGCCCATCCGCCGCCGCCCCTCACCCGCGGCGTAGTAGGCGGTGTCGATGCCTTCCTGGACGTCGCCGCGCGTCTCGGCGAGCACCTTCCCCATCTCGCGCGTCATGCCGCGCGCGAGATCCTCCTTGTACTTCGTGAGCAGGTCGCCGACCCGCCGGAGGATGTCACCGCGTTGCGGCACCGGGACGCGCCGCCACCGCTCGAAGCCGCGCCACGCGCTCCGCACGGCGCGGTCCACGTCCCTCGGACCGGATGACGGGAAGCGGCCGATGAGGTCCGCCCAGTCGGCCGGGTTGCGGTTCTCGTAGTAGTCGCCCGTCAGCGGAGCGACCCACTGGCCACCGATGAAGTTCCTGAAGGTCCTGGGCATGGGGAGCACGTGGTCAGGGGTTGGGGGCCTGGGGCCCGGGTGTGGACGGCTGCGGGCGGGGTGCGTCGCACCGCCAGCCCGCGCGCGTCTTCGCGTACCCGACGCGCGGCAACACCTCGCGCGCGCCGAGGAAGGTACCCCAGAACAGCAGTCCGATGGAAACGAAGTGCGCGAAGCCGGACCGGGAGCGCCAGCTGCTGATCATGCTCCAGCAGCTCGCCACGACGAGCGTGCCGATGCCGCCGAGGTACGCGACCAGCGGCAGCCCGCAGCCGTGGGTGTACGGCCACTGGGTGAGCCCCGCGCCGAGCAGGAGCGCGAGTCCGAGGCGCAGCCACGTGGCGAGCGCGGCCCGGCGGCCGGCCGTCGGGGCGGGCACGCCCCCGGACGGGGCACGCGCCGGGGGCGCCGCCGGGCGCGGCGCGGCCGGGGCGGGCGCCGCCCGCCCCGCCGCCGCCAGCTTGTCGATAGAGGCGAGCACCAAGTACCCGGAGCGCGGTCCCTGCGGGGTGGGG
>CAYLJK010000076.1:0-8995 GCA_964383975.1 uncultured Gemmatimonadales bacterium
AGCGTCAGCGCGCCGATGAGCACGCCGAGCACCACCGCGCGCCGCGGCGTGGGCCGGTCGGCCGCCCCCTCGGCGGCGAGGAGGACGGTGAGCAGCAGCGCAAGGAACAAGGTCTCCGACAGCGTCATCCCGGCGAGCAGGAGCGGCGGGATGGTCACCGTCCCGGCCAGCACGGCGGCGGCCGCGAGCGCCGGCCTCAGCTCGAACCGCTCCGTGGCCAGCCGCCACCCCAGCGCCGCGGCGACGGCGAGCAGCACCACGTTCGCGGCCTTGAACACCGCGACGTTGCCGGGGAACCCCGGCGCCAGGAGCCACAGCAGAGCGAGTAGCGCGGGGTAGCCGGGAGGGTAGTGCGCGTTCGCGGGCGCGCCGGGAAGGTTCACGAACCGCAGACCGTTCCCCTGCGCGAGCGCCTTGCCGAGGATCACGTACATGCCGTCGTCCTCGAAGACCCCGGTCGGCAGGGGGGAGAGCGTCCAGAGACCCACCGCGAGCACGATCGCCGCGACGATCAGCGGCGCCAGCCGCACGACCCGCGTCACGGACGGCGCGCCCCGCCGCTGCGCAGCACCCGGAAGGCGATGCCGCCGTCCGGGAGCGCGTCCATCACCTCGAGCACGCCGATGTCCGGCTGCGTCAGCGGCCGCAGCCGCTCGGCCACCCCGGCCTGGCGCACCACCACCCAGTCGGCGTGATACACCGCGAGCATCCGCGCGATGGTGCCCGCCTGCTCGGCGTCGCTGGGCGCCCGCACGTGGTGCACCGCGCGCAGTTCACGGTCCGGCAGCGCCGTCCGGCCCGTGTAGAGGTACACCAGCGGTTCGTAGTCGGCGAGCACGACGTCGTCCGGCTCCGTGCGTGTCGCGATCCATCGCACCATCGGGACGACGCGCTCCGTCTCCGCGCGCCACAGGCCGCTCCACCACCGGCCGCAGTACCCGCGTACCGTGTGCAGGCCGTGGCCGAGCGTCGCCAGGGCGGCCAGGACGAGCAGCGCCGGCCGCAGCACCCGCCACCGTGCACGCGGCACCGATTCGGCGACCGCCTGCACCCCCGCCGCGAACAGCAGGGCGAGCAGGAGCCACATGCCCCACACGAACCTGGTGACGCCGTACGGCCAGACCAGCACGATCGCCAGGTAGAGCGCCAGGACGGGCGCGAATACCGGCGCGCGCCGGGCGAGCCGGGTCGCCCCCGCCGCCCACGCGCCCACGACCGCCGCCAGCAGGAGCCACTTCACCACCTTGGGGAGCCCGGGCGCGAGGTGCACCTGGAGGAGGGTGACCGTGTCCCGCGTGTTCCGCGCCAGCGTCTCGGAGACCAGCCGCCAGCCGTGCTCGCGGATGCCGTCGGCGAACCAGCCCAGGTACGACCCGTACGACCCCGCGAGTTCCGGCGTGAAGCCGCCGGCGTGGGCCGCAGACCACAGCTGCCATGGCAGCACGCACCCCACGGCCGCGCCGAGGAAGGCTGCGGCCTCGCGCCGCGCGCCGCGGTGCCACAGCAGCAGGGTGACCACCGGCAGGGGCACCACGCCGAGCGTGCGAACCAGCGCCGCCGCGGCGCAGAGCGCGCCGAGGGCGAGCGCGCGCCGCACCGTTGGCCGTTCGAGCACTCCCTCCGCGAGGACCAGGGCCGCGAGCAGGACGGTGAGGAACAGCGTCTCCGAGAGCAGCACGCCGGCCAGGAGGAGCGGCGGTACGGTGAGCGTGCCGGCGAGCACCGCGAGCGCCGCGCCCCACCATGGCACACCGACGCGCCGAACGGCGAAGCGGTACGCGAGTGCCGCGGCGGCCGACAGGAGCACGAAGTTCGCCGCCTTGAGGACCACGACGTTGCCGGGGAACGCCGGCGAGACCAGCCACAGCGCCGCGAGCAGCGCCGGATAGCCCGGCGGGTAGTGCGGCGCCAGCGGTGCGCCGGGGAGGTTGAGGTAGCGCAGCCCATCGCCGGCGGCGAGCGACTTCGCGAGCACGACGTAGCCCCCGTCGTCCCACGCCAGGCCGACGGGGAGCGGCGTGAGGGTCCACAGGCCCACCGCCAGGACCAGCAGCGGCAGGAGCACGGGGACGAGGCGGGCCGCGGCCGGGGCCGGCGTGGCCGCCGCGCCGCTACTCGAGCTCAAGGACCGTGAGGTTCCGGTTCGTGAAGACGCAGATATCGGCCGCGATGCCGAGCGACTGCTCCACGATCTCGCGGGCGGTGAGCGTCGAGTGCGAGAGGAGCGCCCGCGCCGCCGCCAGGGCGAAGCCGCCCCCCGAGCCGATGGCGAGCACCTGGTCGTCCGGCTCCAGCACGTCGCCGCCGCCGGTGATCGTGAACATCTGGCTGCGGTCGGCCACGATGAGCTGCGCCTCGAGGCGCCGCAGCACGCGGTCGCTCCGCCAGTCCTTCGCCAGCTCCACCGCCGCCCGCGCGAGGTTGCCGGGGAAACGGTCGAGCTTCTCCTCGAACTTCTCGAACAGGGTGAGCGCGTCCGCGGCCCCGCCCGCGAAGCCGGCCAGCACCTTGTTCCCCTTGAGCAGGCGCACCTTCTGCGCCCGTGCCTTCATCACCGTGTCGCCGACGGAGACCTGGCCGTCGCCGCCGATGGCGACCCGCCCGTCGCGGCGGACGCAGACGATCGTCGTGGCGTGGATCGGTTGCATTAGGCCCTCGGGTGCGCCTGGTGGTAGACCTTCTTCAGCCGCTCAACGCTGGTGTGCGTGTAGATCTGCGTCGTGGAGAGCGACGCGTGCCCCAGCAGCTCCTGCACGGCCCGCAGGTCCGCTCCGGCGTCGAGCAGGTGCGTCGCGAAGGCGTGACGCAGGGAGTGCGTGCTCACGTCCTGGCCCTCGCTCACGGCATCGAGCAGTCCGCGGATGACGGCCTGCACCGCCCGCGCCGAGAGTCGCTTCCCGCGCTCGCTCACGAAGACCGCCCGCCGGTCCGGCGCCTTCGCCTCCCGCAGCACGGCGTCCCGCTTCGGAAGATACGCCCGCAGCGCCGTCACCGCCGGGCGCCCCACCGGCACCTGTCGCTCCCGCTTCCCCTTCCCGCGCACGCGCGCCTGGTCGGAGACGAGGTCGAGGTCGTCGAGGTCCAGCGCCACCAGCTCACCGAGCCGCATCCCGGTCGAGTAGAACAGCTCCAGGATGGCGCGGTTGCGGCGCCCCTGGAGCGACCCGTCCGCCGCACGCGTCTCCGCCAGGGCGAAGAGCCTCGCCATCGCGTTCTGATCGAGGTAGCCCGGAAGGCGCTTCTCGACCTTCGGCGTGGCGGCCGCCCGCGCCGGGTTCACCTCCACGCCGTGGTGCAGGTTCAGGAACCGGTAGAACGTGCGGATCGCCGAGAGGGCGCGGGCCATCGAGCGTTTCGACAGCCCGGCGCGCTGCCCCTCGGCGAGGAAGCCGCGGATGGCGAGCCGGTCCACGCCGGCCCACTTCCAGTCGGGGATGCCGTAGTAGCGGTCGAGGAACGCCGCGAACGCCGCGACGTCCCGACCGTATGCCTTCACCGTGTGCGGGGAGTCGTTGCGCTCGGTGCCGAGGAACCGCAGGAAGTCCGCGATCTCGGGTCTCATTCGTCGAGCGCCCGGACGAACTCGGCCATGTCGGCGAGCGCGCGCGCTGCGAGCGCCTCCTTGCGCCGCGCCTTGTCGCGCGGCGGCCGCGCCAGCGGCTCCAGGAGCCCGAGGTTCGCGTTCATCGGCTGGAAGTGCGCCGGGTCGGCCTCCCGCAGGTAGCGGAGCAGCGCCCCCAGCATCGTGGTCGCCGGCGGCACCAGCGCCGGCCTCCCCCGGAGCAGCCTCGCCAGATTCATCCCTGCCAGGATACCGGTCCCGAGCGATTCCGTGTAGCCCTCCACGCCCGTGAGCTGTCCGGCGAAGAGGGTCGTCTCCCGGTCGCGCAGCGCCAGGTGCGCCGACAGCGTCCGCGGCGTGTTGAGGAAGCTGTTCCGGTGGATGCTGCCGTAGCGAAGGAACTCTGCCGCCTCCAGGCCGGGGATCATCCGGAACACCCGCTGCTGTTCCGGGATCCGGAGCCGCGTCTGGAAGCCGACGAGGTTCCACATCTGCCCGGCGCGGTCTTCCTGGCGCAACTGCACCACCGCAAAGTGTTCCCGTCCGGTGCGCGGGTCGCGGAGCCCGACGGGCTTCATCGGACCGAAGCGCAGCGTGTCCGGTCCGCGTGCGGCCATCTCCTCCACCGGCAGGCAGCCCTCGAAGTACGGCACCACGTCGAAGTCGTGGCCCTGGTGGCGATCCGCCGTCGTGAGCGCCTCGAGGAACCGCTCGTACGCCGGGCGGTCCATCGGCGCGTTCCAGTAGTCCGCGCCCCCGCCCTTGCCGTAGCGCGACGCCCGGAACAGCTGCGACACATCCAGCGATTCCGCGGAGACGATCGGGGCGATCGCGTCATAGAACGCCAGCGAGTCCGTCCCCGCCGCCGCCGCGATGGTGCGCGCGAGCGCGTCGGAGGTGAGCGGTCCCGTCGCGACGATACCGGGGTCCGGCAGCGTCGCTGCCTCCTCCCGCACCACGGTGATCAGCGGCCGGCCGGTGACCAGCGCGGTGGCGCGCTCACTGAACACGGTGCGGTCCACGGCCAGCGCGGCACCACCCGGCACACGGGCCTCGTCCGCGCAGCGCAGCAGCAGGCTGCCCATGAGCCGCAGCTCGGCCTTGAGCAGGCCGTGCGCGTTGGTGGTGTCGGTGCTCTTGAAGGTGTTGCTGCAGACCAGCTCGGCGAGACGGTCGGTCTGGTGAGCCGGCGTGCGGACGAGCGGCCGCATCTCCACCAGCCGCACCCGCACTCCGCGTTCGGCGAGCGCCCAAGCGGCCTCGCACCCGGCCAGGCCGCCCCCCACGACGGTGGCGGTCGGCGCGTCCGTCAGCCGCCGACCTCCACGCCCGTAGGGGCCTCCACCTCGGCCGGGAACTCATGATGGCACTTGAGGCACCTCCGGTGCGCGCCCCGTGCCTTCGTGTCCCGCGCTTCCGCCCCGAGGAAGCCGCAGGCGGGGCACACGACCGGCACCGGCCGGTGCCAGGTGGTGAAGGTGCAGTCGGGGTAGCGGCTGCAGCCGTAGAACTTCCGGCCCCGCTTCGAGCGCCGCTCGGTCAGGTCGCCCGTGCCGCACGCCGGGCACTTCACGCCCAGGGGCAGCGGCTTCGTGTTCCGGCACTTCGGGTAGCCGGTACACGCCACGAATTCGCCGAACCGCCCGGTCTTGATGACCATCGGCCGGCCGCACAGCTCGCAGACCTCGTCCGTCGGGCGGTCCGGCGCCCGCTTCTTACGCAGCGACCGGGTGAAGGTGCACGCGGGGTCGTTCTGCTTCGTGCACGCGAGGTAGGGTCCGAAGCGCCCGGCCTTCGCCACCAGCGCGCTGCCGCAGCTCGGGCACTTCTCCTCGGCGAGCCTGGAGAGGTCGTGCACCTCATGGATCAGCTCGTCCGGACGCACCGCGGCGAGCCGCTTCTCGAACGGCCGCCAGAACGCGCCGAGAACGCCGACCCGCGTCAGTTTCCCATCCTCGATGCCGTCGAGCTCCGACTCCATCTCCCTGGTGAACTCGACGTTGAAGATGTCCGGGAACCGCGGCACGAGCAGCCGGTTCACCGTCTCGCCCAGCTCCGTGGGATGGAAGCGCTTCTCCTGGATCTGCACGTAGTGCCGCGCCACGAGGGTGCTGCTGATCTGCGCGTACGTGGACGGCCGGCCGATGCCGAGCCGCTCCAGCTCCTTCACCAGCGACGCCTCGCTGTAGCGCGGCGGCGGCTCCGTGAAGTGCTGGCCGGGGACCAGATCCACGAGCGTCGCCCGGTCGCCCGTCTCCAGCGGCGGCAGCGGCGCGAGGTCCTCGAGGGTCCGCCCCTCGCCCTGCTCGCGCGCCTCGTGGTAGAGCCGGTGGTAGCCGTCGAAGAGGATGACCGACCCGGTGGCCCGGAAGAGATACCGCCCGAGGTCGAAGTCCACGGTGGTCGTGTCGTACACGATCGGCGACATCTGTGACGCCACGAAGCGCTGCCAGATGAGCTGGTACAACTCGAACTGGTCCTTCTTGAGCCACCGCCTGACCGATTCCGGCGTGCGCCCGACGTCGGTGGGTCGGATCGCCTCGTGCGCGTCCTGCGCCTCCGGGTTGGCGGAGGCGCCGTACAGGACGGGCCGCTCGGGGAGGTAGCGGTCGCCGAACTGGCGACGGATCCAGCCGCGCGCGGCCTCGACCGCGCTCAGGGCGACACGGGTCGAGTCGGTGCGCATGTACGTGATGAGCCCGACCGCCCCCTCGTCGCCCAGCTCGACGCCCTCGTACAGCCCCTGCGCCAGCGCCATCGTCCGCTTGGAGCTGAAGCCGCGGCGCTTGGCCGCCTCCTGCTGGAGGGTGCTCGTCGTGAACGGCGCCGGGGGGCGCTTGCGGCGCTCCTTCCGCTTCACCTCCGTGACGACGAACGCGAGGTCGCGGACCGCCGCGACGATCGCCGTCGCCGCCGCTTCCGAACCGATCTCCGGCTTGTGGCCGTCGAGCCGGTGCAGCTCCGCCTCGAAGGGGTGACCGTCGTGCTCGAGCTTCGCCGTGACGGTCCAGTACTCCTTCGGTGCGAACGCGCGTATCTCCTGCTCGCGCTCGACGATCAGCCGCAGGGCCACCGACTGCACGCGGCCCGCCGAGAGGCCCGTCCTAATCGCCTTCCAGAGGATAGGGCTGACCTTGAAGCCTACCAGCCGGTCGAGGATCCGCCGCGCGAGCTGCGCCTCCACCTTGCGGTCGTCGATCGGCACGGGCCGCTCGACCGCCGCGCGGATGGCGTCGCGGGTGATCTCGTGGAAGAGGACGCGCTTGACGTTGCCGTTCAGCTTGTGCACCTGCTCCCGCACGTGCGCGGCGATCGCCTCGCCCTCGCGGTCCGGGTCGGTCGCGATCAGGATCTCGTCGGCCTCCTTCGCCGCCGCCTTCAGCTCCGTGATCGCCTTCTGCTTCCCCTTCACCGTCACGAACTTCGGCTTGAAGTTCGCCTCGACGTCCACGCCCAGCTCCCGCTCGGGCAGGTCCCGGATGTGGCCCACGGTCGCCTTCACCGCGTAGCCGCTCCCCAGGTACTTGCCGATCGTCTTCGCCTTCGCCGGCGACTCGACGACCACGAGACGTCGTGCCATGGACCCCAATCTGTGACGGTGACCGGCGCCGCCGCGTACCCATCGCCGATGCGGGGCGGAGCCTTCTACCGCAGGGGCGAAACCGCCCCAGCGGGGGGGGGCTAGTCTACCAACCCCCCCTCCGGCGGGCAAGCTCGACGACCCGGTCCGCCACCTCGGCGGCGCTCAGCCCCGCGGTCTTAACCCGTTCATGGGCTTCAAGATAGCCTGCTGCCCGTTCGTCGAGCTGTTGCAGCAGGGCTGTGGCGGTATCCCGGCCCACGAGCAACGGCCGGTCCCCGGCAGGGCCGAGTCGGGCTGCGGCTTCCTCGGGCTGGGTCTCGAGGTAGATGACCAGGCCCGCAGCTAGGGCCTCCCGGCGACGCCGAGCGTCCTGTAGATACCCGCCGCCCGTCGCGATGACCGACGGCGGGCCGGCGAGGACGGCGGCCCCGACCAGGGTCTCGAGGCGCCGGAACGCCGCCTCCCCCTCCTCGGTGAAGATCCGGGCGATGCTCTTCCCCGCCCGTTCCGCGATGAGCGCGTCGAGGTCGGCGAACGGTGAGCGCAGCGCCCGCGCCGCGAGCCGGCCCACGGTTGTCTTCCCGGACCCCGACAGCCCCACAAGGACCACGTGGCGTCGCTCCATCAACGCTCCCATCGGGCCGTGCGCCCGGCCAGCTGCGCCAGGTACCCGTCGAAGTTTCGCTGCATCTCGCGCAGGCTGTCGCCACCGAACTTCTCGACCCACGCGTCGGCCAACACGATCGCGGTGATCCCCTCCGCGATGACCCCCATGGCGGGCACCGCCGTGACGTCGGACCGTTCGCTCTGCGCTGCCGCGGCGGCGCCGGTCTCGAGGTCCACCGACGGCAGGGGTGACATCAGCGTGGCGATGGGCTTCATCGCCACCCGCACGACGAGCGGCTCGCCGGTGGTCATCCCGCCTTCCAGGCCGCCGGCCCGGTTCGAGGCGCGCCGGAACCCGCCCGTGCGCGCGCCTTCGCCGGGCGCCGCGCGGTGGATGGGATCGTGGGCCTCGGAGCCCGGGACCATCGCCGCGCCGGCACCGAGACCGAAACCCACCGCCTTGACGGCCGGGATGGACATCAGCGCCCCGGCGAGCCGCGCGTCGAGCTTCCGGTCCCAGGAGACGTGGCTGCCGAGCCCGACGACGAGCCCGCGCACCACTACCTCGGCGATGCCGCCCAGCGTGTCTCCTGAGGCCTTTGCGGCGTCGATGCGCGCCACCATGGCGGCCTCCGCGGCGGGATCGAGGCAGCGCACGGGGGAGGCGTCGGCGACGGCGTTCAGGGGCACCGGGAGGGGCTCCGGGGGCCGAGCCTCGACGCCCCCGAGGGCGACCACGTGGCTCCCGACCTCCACGCCGAACCCCGCGAGGAGCCGGCGGCAAA
Organism: uncultured Gemmatimonadales bacterium; assembly: GCA_964383975.1. Classification (GTDB taxonomy): domain Bacteria; phylum Gemmatimonadota; class Gemmatimonadetes; order Gemmatimonadales; family JACORV01; genus DASXPG01. Next base: position 8,537 of record CAYLJK010000076.1, read on the forward strand.
CGGCGCCAGCGGCGACGCGCGCGACCGTCTCCCGCGCCGACGCGCGCTCCAGGATGTCGCGCGCATCGCTCCGGTCGTACTTCAGGGTCCCCGCGAGGTCCGCGTGACCGGGACGCGGGCGCGTCACGCGGCGGCGGGGCGGCACCGAGCCGGCCTCGACCGCCATGACGTCCGCCCAATTGCCCCAGTCCTGGTTCTCGATGAGGAGCGCGATCGGGGAGCCGAGCGTCTCGCCGGCGCGCACCCCTGCGAGGAAGCGCACCGCGTCGGCCTCGATGCGCATGCGCGCGCCGCGGCCGTACCCCTGCATCCGGCGCGCCAGGTCGGCGTTGACGTCGGTGGCCGTCAGCGGGAGGCCCGCGGGAACGCCCTCGAGCACGGCGACGAGCGCGCGACCGTGGGACTCCCCGGCGGTGGTGCAGCGGATGGGCACGCGGCGCGTCCCCCATGGTGCGCGAG
>CAYLJK010000077.1:0-8951 GCA_964383975.1 uncultured Gemmatimonadales bacterium
GCTGGCCCGCACCCACCCTGTTGAGCGCTGATGGCCCGCCCCCCCCCCCCCCCCGCCGCCCCCCCCGCCGCCGCCGCGGCGGCGCCGCCGCCCGGCGAGGCGCCTCCCGCGCGGATGCTCGTCGCGCAGCTCGTTGACGCATCGGGCGCCGAACTCGGGACCGCCACCCTCACCCAGGAGCGCGAGTTTGTGCGCCTCGCCGTCAACGCCCGAGGTCTCCCGCCCGGACAGCACGGTCTGCATCTCCATGCGCGCGGCGTGTGCACGCCGCCAGACTTCAGCTCGGCGGGCCCGCACTACAATCCGACCGGCCGCCAGCACGGCCATCGCAACCTGATGGGGGCGCACGCCGGCGACTTCTCCAACCTCGAGGTGTTCCCGGACGGACGCGCGCAGTACGACCGCCTAATCGGCCAGCTCTCGCTCGTCGGGGTGGGGGCCGTCCTTCCGGACAGCACCGCGCTCGTGATCCACGCGCAGCCCGACGACGAGATGACCGACCCCACGGGGAACAGCGGCGCACGCATCGCGTGCGGCGTCTTCCGCGCTGCCGCCGGTCGCCGGACGACGCCGCGGTGACGGCGTTCCGGGACCTCCCGGCCTTCATCCTCGAGCCCTTCGACGGCCGCCCCGCCTCGGCGTGGGACGCGGGAGCGCCCGGCACATGGACCGCGGGGCAGATCGTGGCCCACCTGGAGGCCGCGATGCGGACGAGCGCCGACGGCTTCGAGCGTCGCGCAGCCCTCGCTCCCGCGGCCCCGCGGCCGCCCGCCCCGGCACAACGCCTCGCGCAACTGGTGCTGCTCGGCGTGGGGTGGTTCCCGTCCGGACGGCGGTCCCCCGATGTGGCCCTACCGCCGGCGAGGCCGGAGCGGAGCGCGACGGAGGCCGCGCTGCGGGAGAGCGTCGCGCGGCTGCTCGACCTCGAGGCGCGGCTGCTGCCGGCCCGGGCGCGCGACCTCGCGTTGCGCCACCCCGTCCTCGGCGACCTCACGCTCCCGCAGTGGCTCCGGTTCCACGTGGTGCACGCGCGGCATCACGTGCCCCAGATCCGGGCGCGGCTCGCCTGACCGGCCGCGGCCCGCTGCGGAGTCGCCGGCCCTGCATTAGGTTTCCCGCGCCACCGTCCCCGACCGGACCGCCATGCCCGAGGTCTCGCTCTCCAAGGCGCCCATGATGCTCCTCGCCGGCACGGCCAACCGGCCGCTCGCCGAGGAGATCGCCAACGAGCTGAAGCAGCCGCTCTGCCAGGTCACCATCCGCCGCTTCGCCGACGGCGAGCTGTTCATCAAGATCGACGAGAACGTCCGCGGCCGGGACGTGTACATCATCCAGCCGACCAACCCGCCGGCCGAGAACCTGCTCGAGCTGCTGCTGCTCATCGACGCCGCTCGGCGCGCGAGCGCGGCGCGCGTCTCGGCGGTGATCCCGTACTACGGCTACGCCCGGCAGGACCGCAAGGACCAGCCGCGCGTCGCAATCAGCGCGAAGCTGATGGCCAACCTCGTCAGCACCGCCGGCGCCGACCGCGTCCTCGCGATGGACTTCCACTCGCACCAGCTGCAGGGCTTCTTCGACATCCCGGTGGACCACCTCTACGCCTCGCCGGTGCTCACGGCGCACTACCGGATGAAGCGGCTCCACGACCCGGTCGTGGTCGCCCCGGACGTCGGCTCGGCGAAGATGGCCCGCGGCTTCGCGAAGCGCCTGAATGCCGCCCTCGCGATCATCGACAAGCGCCGCCCCTCGGCCAACATCACGGAGGTGGTGAACGTCGTCGGGGAGGTCGAGGGGAAGGACTGTCTCATCCCCGATGACCTCATCGACACCGCGGGGACGGTCTCGGAGGCGGCCAAGGCCCTGAAGCGGCTCGGCGCCCTGCGGGTCTTCGTCTGCGCCACCCACGCCCTGCTCTCCGGGCCGGCCGTGCAGCGGCTGGTGGACGCGCCCATCGAGGAGGTCGCCGTCGCCAACACCATCAACGTCCCGATCGAACGCCGCTTCGCGAAACTGACGATCCTGTCCGTGGGGTCGCTCCTCGCCAAGGCGATCGCGAACACCCACCGGGACCGCTCGGTCAGCTCGCTCTTCGACTGAAGCACCGGCCGGGATCCGGCAGCCCCGTCCCGGTCCCCCGGGACGCGCTCCCTACCGTCACGAGCGCTGCCGGGTTATGATCTATGGCTTGCACGGATAGCGTTATCGCGCTTCACGTTACACGTTCAGCCGACACGAGACCCTGATGGCCCAGACCGTCCAGCTCACCGCCGAACCGCGCGCACCCCGGAAGAAGCAGGGAGCCCGCGCGCTCCGAACCCAGGGCAAGGTGCCCGCCATCCTCTATGGTCACGGCGCGCGGCCGCGGGCGCTGGCGGTCGGCGCGAAGGAGCTGGGTCTCCTCCTCGAGCGGATCCACCCGGAGAGCACCATCGTCGAGGTCTCCGTCGGCGGTGAGACCGTCAAGGCGCTGATCCGCGAGATTCAGCGGCACCCGCTGAAGCCGGGCGTGCTTCACGTGGACTTCCAGGAGATCCACGCTGGCGAGAAGATCCGCCTCGACCTCCCCGTGACGCTCGTGGGCGTGGCGGAGGGCGTGCGCAACCAGGGCGGCATCCTCGACCAGGTGCTCCGCACCATCGAGGTCGAGGTGGATCCGACGCAGATCCCCGACAGGGTGGAGCTGGACGTCACGGCACTCACCATCGGCAAGTCGCTCCACGTCTCCGACCTGACGGTGACGGGCGCGACCGTCCTCACTGACCCAGCGCTGACGATCTGCACCGTCTCGGCGCCGCGGGTCGAGGAGGCCCCGGTGGCGGCCGCCGTCGAGGGGGCGGTGCCGGAGGAGGCCGTGGCCGAGCCCGAGGTCATCAAGAAGGGCAAGGCGGAAGAAGAGACCCCCGCCGAGGAATAGGCGGCCGCGGCCATCAAGCTCATCGTCGGCCTCGGCAACCCCGGCGCCGGGTACGAGGACACCCGGCACAACGCGGGGTTCTGGCTCGTCGAGGCGCTGGCCGCGCGCTGGCGCCTCCCGCGCTTCCGGCGCGAGGGCCCGGCACGCGCCACCGGCGGCGACACGCCGCTCGGCCGCGTCCATCTCCTGAAGCCCTGGACCTACATGAACCGCTCGGGGGCGGCCCTCTCCGGCCTGCACGCCGAGCCCCCCGGCACACCGCTGCCGGACGTGCTTGTCCTCGTGGACGACTTCGCGATCCCCGTCGGGACGTTCCGGCTGCGGTCCGGCGGATCGTCCGGCGGGCACAACGGCCTGAGGAGCATCGAGGCGACGCTGCGGACGACCCTCTACCCGCGGCTGCGCATCGGCGTCGGCCCCGTGCCCGAGGGCGTCGCGCGCCATGACTGGGTGCTCGAGCCGATGCCGCGCGAGGAGCGGCGCGCCGTGGAGGCACTGCTCCCCGTGATGGCCGAGGCGGTCGAGTGCTGGATGCGGGACGGGATCGAGACGGCGATGAACCGGTTCAACCGCAGACCGACGGCGGAGGACGCATGACGGCGACATTCGGCATCTGGTGGGCCGCGCCGGCGGGCGCCCTGGGGCTCCTCGCCGCGTGGCTTACCTACGCGTGGGTGCGGCGGCAGGACACCGGCACCGACCGGATGCGGGAGATCGGCGCGCTCATCCGGACGGGGGCGATGGCGTTCCTGCGGCGCGAGTACACGGTGCTCGTGCCGTTCGTCCTCGCCGTCGCGGCGCTGCTCGCCTGGGTCATCGGCCCCGCGACTGCCGCGGCCTACCTGCTCGGCGGCCTCTGCTCGGTCCTCGCCGGCCTCCTCGGCATGACCGCCGCCACGCGCGCCAATGTGCGCACCGCCGCCGCCGCCCTCAGCGGCGGGCAGGCCCCGGCGCTGCGCGTCGCCTACCGCGGCGGCTCGGTGATGGGCCTCGCCGTCGCCGCGCTCGGCCTGCTCGGCATCGGCGCGATCCTCGCGTGGCGCTGGTCGGCGGGCGAGATCGCCGACGAGCCCTCGTGGCGGCTCTTCTCGGAGACCATCACCGGCTTCGCGATGGGCGCCAGCTCCATCGCGCTGTTCGCGCGCGTCGGCGGCGGGATCTACACCAAGGCGGCCGACGTCGGCGCGGACCTGGTCGGCAAGGTCGAGGCCGGCATCCCGGAGGACGATCCGCGCAACCCGGCGGTGATCGCCGACAATGTCGGCGACAACGTCGGCGACGTCGCCGGGATGGGCGCCGACATCTTCGAGTCGTACGTCGGCGCCGTCATCGCGACGATCGCGCTCGGCGCCACGCTCCCCGGCGTCGCGGACCGGCTGAACGCCGCGGCCCTGCCCGTCGTCTTCGCGATGCTCGGCCTGGCCGCCTCGGTCGTCGGCATCCTCTCGCTGCGCGTCTTCGAGCGCGCCAAGCCCGAGACCGCGCTGCGCAACACGACCTTCGTGGCCGCCGGGCTCTTTCTCCTCGGCGCGTGGTACGCCACCACGCGGCTCCCCATCGGCTACGTCGAGGGCGGACGGGCGCTCCCCGTGCTGGGGCCCTTCTGGGCGGTACTCGTGGGCACGGTGGGCGGCGTGTTCATCGGGGCCGTTACCGAGTACTTCACGGCCTGGAAGCCGGTACGCGTCATCGCGGAGGCGTCCACGACCGGTCCGGCGACGAACATCATCGCCGGCCTGTCGGTCGGGATGCTGAGCACCGTCGTCCCCATCCTCATCATCTGCCTCGGCATCTGGGTCGCGCACGGGGCGGCCGGCCTCTACGGCATCGCGATCGCGGCGGTGGGCATGCTCGCCACCGTCGGCGTCACGATGACCGTGGACGCCTACGGCCCGATCGCCGACAACGCCGGCGGCATCTCCGAGATGAGCCACCTCGGTCCCGAGGTCCGCCGCGTCACCGACTCCCTCGACGCGCTGGGGAACACGACCGCCGCCATCGGCAAGGGCTTCGCCATCGGCTCGGCGGCGCTCACCGCCCTCGCGCTGTTCAGCGCCTACGCCACCGCGGTCCACCTCACGAGCCTCAACCTCGTGGACTTCCGGGTCGTGGTGGGCCTGCTCATCGGCGGCATCCTGCCGTTCTACATCGCCTCGGTGACCATGACGGCCGTCGGCCGCGCCGCGAAGGGGATGGTCGAGGAGGTCCGCCGCCAGTTCCGCGAAATCGCGGGCCTCATGGAGGGCACGGCGGCACCCGACTCCGCCCGTTGCGTGGACATCAGCACCCGCGCCGCGCTGCGCGAGATGATCCTCCCCGGCGTGACCGCCGTGGTGGTCCCGGTAGCCGTCGGCAAGCTGCTCGGCATCGAGGCGCTCGGCGGGCTGCTCGCGGGCGCGACGCTCACCGGCGTTCTCATGGCGCTCTTCATGGCGAATGCCGGCGGCGCCTGGGACAACGCGAAGAAGCACATCGAGAGCGGCGCCCATGGCGGCAAGGGCTCGGACGCCCACAAGGCCGCCATCGTCGGCGACACCGTTGGCGACCCGTTCAAGGACACGAGCGGGCCGGCGATGAACATCCTCATCAAGCTGATGAGCGTGGTGAGCCTGGTGCTGGCGCCGTGGTTGGTGTAGCACGCGAGGCACTCGGCGTCGGGCAGTGGGCATCAGGAGCAGACCCAGCCCGCTCCATCGCACCTGCCAGCCCTCCGCCGGTTGCCTATTGCCGGCTCTGCACCACCACGCCCGCCGCCAACTGCGCATCCAGCGCCACCGTCGCGTACCCGATCCGCAGCACCATCGCCGGCCACGCACGCTCCACCTCCAGCTCAACCCCCGGCAGGATGCCCAGGGCGAGCAGGCGGCGGAGGTCGCCGCCGCGCTCGGTGGCCAGGCGCTGGACCACGGCGCGGGCGCCGGGGCGCACCGTGTCCAGCGTGACGGGGAGGTAGAACCCCGACGCGATCGGGCAGCCGGCGCAGCCCGCCGTCGAGCCACACATCGTGCAGCCGGTCATCCCAGGCCTCCCACCGCGCGCAGCCCCCAGCCCACCACGCCGCCGACCAGGAACGCGACCGTGGTCGCGGTCGCGAGCACCGCGAGCGCCATGACGAGCCCGCGCTCCCGCTTCATCACCACGAACTGCGCGACACAGGGCACGAACAGCGTGATCGTCACGGCGGCGGTCGTCAGCGCGGCCACGTTGAGCACGCCCCGCGACGCCAGGTCGTAGAGCCCCGCGGCGCCGAAGTCGCGCCGGAAGAAGCCGTACAGAAACGCCGGGGCCGCGCCGTCCGGGAGCCCGATGGCGCGCACGAGCGGCTCCAGGGCCCCGGTCGCGCCGCGCAGCAGCCCCGCGCGATCCCCCGCCCAGAGCAGCACGCTCGCCAGCAGGAACAGCGGGAGGATCTCGGCGAAGTACCACCGCATCCGCGTCACGGTCTTGAGCGCCACGTTGCGCGGCGCCGGCCAGCGCAGCGGCGGCAGCTCCAGGTAGAAGCTCGGCGCCGATCCCGGCATCAGCCGCGCGGCACCCAGCCCCACCGCTGCGAACACCGCGAGCAGCACGACCGCCCAGACGCCCACGGCGAGGGGCGACACGCTCAGGATGCCGAGCACCACGCCGAGCTGCGCCGAGCACGGGATCGCCAGCGCCAGCAGCAGCGTCGCGATGACCCGCTCGCGGCGCGTCTCGAGCGTGCGCGTGACCAGCGTCGCCATCGTGCCGCACCCGAAGCCGAGCACCAGTGGGATGACCGCGCGCCCCGAGAGCCCGATCCGCTTCAGCCCGCGGTCGAGCAGCAGGGCGAGCCGCGGCAGGTACCCCGAGTCCTCGAGCAGCGCGAACACGAGGAAGAATGTCCCGACGATCGGCAGCACGATGGCGACGGCGTAGCGGACGCCGAGCGGGAAGAGGCCGTACGGCCCGGCGAGGAGGTCCCGCAGCCAGGCCCATGGCACCAGCAGCGCCACCGCCCCCTCCACCACCGGCGTGAGCCATCCGGCGAACACCGTCGTCTCGACCCAGTCCACGAGCGTGCCGGCCCCGAATCCGCCGACGAAACGGTAGAAACCCAGGTACAGGACCACGGCGACGATCAGCAGGCCGCTCACGGGAGCGAGCAGCCAGCGGTCCACGCGCCGGTCGCGGCGCCGCCCCGCATCCACCTCGCGCGGCAGCACACCGTCGAGCAGCGCGAGCACCATCCGCCGGCGCGCCGTGGCCAGCCCCACGGCGTACTGCTCCGCGCTCGGCCAGTGAGCGGCGCGCACCGCGAGCGCCGCCGTCCACGCCGCTCCGCTGCGCCGCTCGAGACGCTCTGCCATCTCCGGGTCGCCGGACAGCGCAAGCTCGGCCTCGAGGGGGGACGCCCCGCTCGCCGTGAGGACCGCCACCGCCTCGGCGAACGGCTGGGGCAGCCCCCATCCGTCCGCGGGGACTTCGGCGCCGGCAGCGGCCGAGACCAGCGTTTCGACCCCCTCCCCGGTGGCCGCGACCGTCCCCACGACGGGGATCCCGAGCCGCTCCGACAGCGCCGCCAGATCCGGGGCCGCGCCGCGACGCCGCGCCTCGTCCATCAGGTTGCACGCCAGAACGAGCGGCCGGCCGAGCGCGAGGAGCTGGAGCGTGAGCGGGAGCGATCGCTCGAGGTGGGATGCATCCACGACGTGGATCACCGTACCCGCACCATGCTGCACGGCGGCCCGCGCCACTCGCTCATCCTCCGTGACGGCGAGCAGGGAGTAGAGACCCGGCATGTCGGTGACCCGAACCCCGGGGTGCCCAATCACACCGCCGGTTCCCACCTCGACGGATGTCCCCGGGTAGTTCGATACGGTGGCATACGCGCCCGTGAGCCGGCCGAAGAGCGCGGACTTCCCGACGTTCGGAGCGCCGACCAGAAGCCACGGCGCAGCCGCACGCGCTCGTGCCGGCCCGGCCGTCAGGACACCTTGGCCTTCATGTTCGCGCGGCGCCCTCATGAACACCCTGAACGAAGCCCCCAATTGAGACCCAATCTCGTTCTCGCACGTAGCGTGCCGTGAGAGCCCCGTGAGAATGAGGGGGGATGCGGAAGGTGGCGGGACACGATACCCCATTCGAGGTGCGCAACCCGGGACGGCGCGCCGGAGCGACTTGGCCGACCGCTTACCTTTCCGCCCATGCTCCGCATCGGCATCGTCGGTCTGCCCAACGTCGGCAAGAGCACGCTGTTCAACGCCCTCACGGCGACGACGGTCCCGGCCGAAAACTACCCGTTCTGCACCGTGGATCCGAACGTCGGCACCGTGCCGATCCCGGACCGACGGCTCAGCCTCATCGCCAACCTCGTGAAGCCGAAGAAGGTCACGCCCGCCGCGGTCGAGTTTGTGGACATCGCGGGGCTCGTGCGGGGGGCTTCCCGCGGCGAGGGGCTCGGCAACCAGTTCCTCGGGCACATCCGCGAGGTGGATGCGATCCTGGAGGTGCTGCGCTGCTTCGAGGATCCCGACGTCAGCCATGTCGCGGGCGCGATCGATCCGCTGGCCGATGCCGAGACCGTGGCCACCGAGCTGATGTTGGCCGACCTGGACAGCCTGGAGCGGCGGATTCAGGGTCTGAGCAAGCGCGCCCGCGGCGGCGACAAGGAAGCGCGGGAGGCCCTTGATCTGGCGGAGCGGGCGACGGACGCGCTGCGCCAGGGCCAGCCGGCGCGCACGGTTGCCGTCCGGGACGAGGAGCGCCGGGCTTGGCGCGGACTGCAGCTGCTGACCGCCAAGCCCACGCTCTACGTCTGTAACGTGGAGGAAGACGCGGCGGCCACCGGCAACCGGCTCTCGCAGGCGGTGGCCGCGAAAGCCGCCGAGGAAGGGGCCGGGATCGTGGTCATCTCGGCGCAGATCGAGGCCGAACTGATTGCGCTCAGCGAAAGCGAGCGCCGGGCATACCTGGAAAGCCTGGGACTGACGGAGACCGGACTGGCCAAGGTCATCCGCGCGGGACATCGTCTGCTCGACCTGATCACGTTCTTCACCAGCGGTCCCAAGGAGACCCG